>CAMYOI010000143.1 GCA_947259955.1 uncultured Gammaproteobacteria bacterium | reverse complement strand
TAATTCATCGTTGAAACACTGCATCGTCAACTCCAAACAGGAGTTAGCCGGGGTCGATAACGAGCACGGTGTATTCCGCATGCTCTGTGACTACGATCACCGCCGCCTCAGTGAGGGCTTTTTACTGCGTTAAATTCACCCGTATGGGTGAAGAAATCACCAGTCGGATGGTACTGGCTGAGCGGTCAGTGAAGTTAGGGGGAATAACTGGTTCGAGTGGCGGATTCAATTGGTAGACGCAACACTCTAATCTTTTGTGGGTCTACGCGGAATCGTGTGGGTGAATTCTGAAATAAATCAAGTGTAATCCATTGAAATTGTTTAGATGGCCGGAGTTTGCTGCATTCCGGAACCTCGCATCGAAGATGAAAACGAGTTGTTGCGCCGCCGCACCTTGGCCTGGAGACGACCCGAAGCGGATTTCGCATAGGCGCAACGAAAGGCTAAATACTTTGTGTAAGATTCACATCACAAATACCACTAGGGTCACGCCTTCATGAAACGAATATTGCTTACGGGAGCGGCTGGCAACTTGGGTGGTGTGCTACGCCGGGGATTAAAACAACGAGGTTATCGCACCCGACTGACTGACAATACTGATCTGCCTAACCCTCAGCCTGGTGAGGATTTTCGGCGGGCCGATTTACGTGATCGCGTTGCAGTTGCCTCTGCTATGGAAGGTATTGATGCCGTGGTACATTTCGGAGCCATCCCAACCGAGGACACCTTCAGCAGTATCATCGAAGCGAACATCCGAGGCACGTTTAATGTTTTCGAAGCCGTGCGTCTGGCGGACGCCAAACGGGTGATATTCGCCAGTTCAAGTCATGTCATCGGATTTCACCGGCGCGAGTCCAACATTGACAACACGGCCATGCACCGTCCCGACAGCTACTACGGCCTCAGCAAAGCATTCGGTGAAGACCTTGGGCGGCTCTATGCGGACAAGCACGGACTGAGTGTCATTTGTATTCGTATCGGTTCGTGTGAACCGCGTCCCGCTGATGCACGGCATCTCAGTACTTGGATCAGCGAGCGCGATTTGGTTCAACTGGTTTGTGTCTGCCTAGAAGTACCAAGTCTGCATTATGCGGTGGTCTATGGCATTTCTGGTAACGATCGAGCCTGGTGGGATAACACCACAGCCTATGAAATGGGCTATAAGCCGGAGGACAATTCAGAAACCTATGCGGCAGAAATACTATCGCGCGATCAGCCCGAAGATGTCGACGAAATCGCCTTGCAGTTTCAGGGAGGAGATTTGGCCTCAGTCGATTTCGATGGCAACCCTGAAGACATATCGTAGCAAGCTATGGCGCAAATGAAGATAGCGGCATTGAGTGCGATTCCGCTTCAGATTCCATTTTCTATCGGGCCGGTGTTGGCTAAATCAGGGGGCCAACCCTGGAAGGCACAAGAAATTGTTCTGATCAAGGTGGAAACCGAACACGGTCTAGTCGGCTGGGGCGAGGCCTTCAGTTATAGCTGTCAAAGAGCGGTTGTTGCAGTCATCGAAGATATGGTGGCACCACTTGTCATTAACCGCGAGATTGGTGAGATACCCGATTTCATGCGGAAGTTGCAGCAAGCACTCCATTTGTTCGGCCGCTACGGCATTACCATGTTTGCTATTTCGGGTCTCGACATCGCGCTGTGGGATATTGCCGCAAAGGCTGCCGGTAAATCACTAGCCAAATTAGTCAACGAAAATGCATCACAAACACCACTTGTGGGATATTCAAGCCTTTACCGCTATGGTGATCCCGAACTCGTCGCTGCCAAATGCCAGGCGTCGCTTGATCAAGGCTACAAAGTGATCAAACTGCATGAGATCCGCGAGTCGGAGGTGAAAGCAGCACGTGATCAAATCAGCGATGCGATCGCGCTGACCGTCGATGCCAATTGTCCGTGGACGCCTGTTCAAGCGCACGGGATGGCTTTGCACTTTAAACCCTATGATCTTTTGTGGTTAGAGGAGCCGATTTTTCCGCCTGAAGATTTCGACGCCCTAGCAACACTACAGAAGGATGTTGGTATTCCGTTGGCAGCGGGAGAAAACCTATGCACCCAATACCAGTTTCGCCAAATGATATCTTCTGATGCAGTAACCTATGTTCAACCCAGTGTCACTAAAGTAGGTGGCGTAACCGAGTTTTTACGGGTTGCTGAACTGACCCAGGTAAACGAGTTGAGGTTAATGCCCCATTCACCCTACTTTGGGCCGGGTTGGCTCGCTACGCTACAGCTGATGTCGGCAATGCCTGATCCTGGTTTTGTTGAACGGCTCTTCGTCGATCACGAAGCGAGCCTTTACGGTGACCTGATTGATCCTGTGAATGGTAACTTTCACGTGCCTGATGAACCTGGTTTGGGCGCAGACCCGGATCTTGACGTAATAAAAACTTACCGTGTTTGAATCTGAGGTGGAGAAAACCCGCTGCGGACTCCACAGGAATCGTCAGCGTAGTGAGTCAAATATCTCATCTTAGCCGAGTCCAGCCTGATGTGGTATAGCAATTTAGCGCCGCATTCTCGTTCTTGGCAATTACTGCAACGAGTTGCGGCCACTGACGCAATTTTGTCGAACTGGCGCTATCGGCCAATTCCTTCCAATCGAAATTGATAGAGCCGACATTCGGGTTAACGACCAAGCTCAGCTGCGTTTGATGGTGGCGTGCTTTTGCGTTAGCAAAAGCGCGACGCGGTCAAACGTCCGCTGGAGCGCTTGGTTAGGCATCTTCATGACGAGGTTACCAGAGCCCTAACAAGTTAGCGGCAATTATCACAAGCGCCACTATCCCATATATTATGAAATTCCAACGGACCTCTCGTCGCTCATATGCTGGTACCGATGACTTTAGGCGGACTTCCGTCTGTTTAATTCGTAGAGACTCCGGGTAATCACTGATACTTTCATATATCTCTCCGTCATCCCCTTGTACCGTTGCTCCAAGCCTATTTGCAATTTGAATCATTTTTTTAAGCATTATCTGATCGGGATACTTTGTGTAGATATTTCCTTCGAACCAATCAAACCATGGACATTCATTCTTACTCGGACCAGACCACATTGCGAAGTAAGGTCCATTACGACTATCGAGCGTTAGCTCTGTATCCGTCTCTACCAAAGTTAACCACTCTTCGTGCGATATATAATTGCCTTGATTCTCCGTCCACTTCTCTCCGCGCGTAATGTGTAGGTCGTAACCCATAACCGATGCCTAACAGGTAATGGAACGAACGTTTTCGCCCCATTTATCAATATGAGTGATTACATTGATTTCAGCGATTATCTTCATGTAATCAGAGAGTTGCCGACCTTCGTCCATAATTATCATTTTAGTAAATACGGACCCCGATTGTGGTCGGGTGATTGCCCTGGTTTCAAGCGATAAATCGAATATTTTCCTATGGAGATACGCTAGTGGGGTTACAACCAATCACCAACTAATCAACCTCGACTTCTCGACCAAGTGCGGTTCGCCCGTCGGCGACGCCATTATAGCCCCAGCACAGAAAAGAGCTACGTTTACTGGATTTGCAGATACATTCTATTTCACGGTAAACGCCATCCGAAAGAGATGGCGGGGCGAAAAATGGAACAATTCCTGAATCATCTTGCTAGCACACGCCATGTCTCGGCGAGCACACAATCCCAGGCATTGAATGCATTGGTGTTCTTGTACCGTGAAATCTTAGAGACAGAAATACCCGAGCTACGGCGTTTGAACCGAATCCAACGCCGTCATGTCGTACCGGTGGTTCTTTCGGTGAATGAGGTTCGATCTTTTCTTGCTCTAATGAACGGCACCACTAGATTAATGGCCGAGCTCATATACGGTACTGGGCTACGCATCGGTGAATGCGTCCGGTTACGTGTAAAAGATATTGACTTTTATCTTATGAAAGAAACCGTTCGGGCCGGCAAGGGGAACAAAGACGGAACCACGTTGTTGCCTACAAAACTGATCCCTGACTTACGTGCTCAATTAATGAGAGTAGCTAAGTGCCACAAGAGTGATTGTCTAAAAGGCGGCGGTTACGCTCCGATGCCTAACGCTTTATACCGAAAGTATCCATCGGCTTCAAATTCGCTCGCATGGCAGTTCGTGTTCCCTTCGTCAGCGTTACGCCAATGGCAGCAAACCAATCGACTAGTTCGTTGGCACGCATCGCCATCTACATTGCAAGAAGCATTTAAGCGAGCACTTCGCATAGCTCAGATTCCAAAGCACGCTGGCGTGCATACATTACGTCACAGTTTCGCGAGTCATCTCCTTGCGGCAGGCACAGATATTCGAACCATTCAGAACCATCTGGGTCACAAAAATCTACAAACCACCATGATCTATACGCATATCCGACCAGATCATCAGGGCGTGCAAAGCCCACTGGATGGGCTAAATTCCGATTAGACTAGAAACCGTAGTGCTTATCTTTCGCAAGTGCCTTTCAGTCGATGGGGCACTCTACTACGCAACAAACAATCGACAAACGACTGCTTTGTGAAAAAAAATATCAAAGGCCGGATCGTAAGCGCCAGTTCGTCGAGATTCTGCGAACGTCCGCAACGGTTCAAGCAGCCGTTCGGAATCCTTGCCTTGAATGGCCGTTCATTGCTGCGGACATACACGGATTGACTGTAGTTTGCTGAAACCGCCAGGAACTGCTGATCAGTACTCTCGATCTTAACGTCCGCTTTCGCCGTACGAACTTAACGCCCCGCATCAGCGGCCCAGCTTTGCTGGGTCCGACGGCATGCGCTTGTTATATCCAGCGTTTAACAGCCTCAGCTGTGTCGCTTGGGTTGGTGTTGAAGCAAATCTTGGCAGAAGGTGCACTTTCATGCACTGCATTTACTAATCGCTCAAATACAAGAAAGTGCTCGTCAACTGTTCTTACTCCTGCCCCTATAAGCACACAATCGTATTCGGTTTCTTCCAGTGCACGACTGACAGTATCGAAAGCACTGTCAGCATCAACGATATAGAGTAATTCGGCTTGATAACCAAGCGAGTTCAGATTATCCCGGTCACCTTCCAGTGCGGCCCGAAGCTTCTCGGCCGTTAATTCAGGCCATTTACTGTAGTCAACAACATCTGGATTCCAGCCTACCAAGGCGACTTTATTTTTCTGACTCATATGTTTGTCCTCTAGGTTATTTATATGCGAGTACTTTAACGTATATAACTATTAATTAACCCCACATGTCATATATTTACGTAGGTAGGATTGCGAAGACACACCCACACCAATGTCAATGCCTTCAGTAAAAATGTTTATATAATAAAAATAATTACAATGACATTCATGAACGTATCAAACAACTCTTTGGTGCTTAGTGGAAAAGCGCAATAGTTAAAATTGCACTTGGAATTGTGTTGTTGTTCATCGTCACTTTTATTATTGCCATAACTGGACCACACATTAATGAATGGGGTTATGGTTGGCCGTTGTACTTTTTGGAAGTTAGGGGCTCGGAGCCTGATTGGGTGGGTACTTCTTTCAATATGCTGTTTTTGATTCTGGATATTTTGTTTTGGTATCTAACTGTGTGTCTGATACCTTTTCTGCATCACTTAATAAAATGAGTGGCAAAACCCATATTGTACTGACGCTGCGTAAAAAGGGTCGGGAGCCGTGGTTCGCAAACTATGAATCCCGAAGTTATAGCTCTATCTTTTCCTGACTTGGGTGCCTATACCAGCAGTAATGAAAACCGCGACAGCCGAGTGGTTTACATCTGCGGTGTGCCACACTCCCGGTTCGTTGATGACGTATTCTCCTGGTCGTAAATTTATTCTATTTTTTTGTCCATCTATTTCTTGGATGAGCGTAATCTCACCGCGTGTGCACAGCACCACTTCACTGCCATTCGGATGCATTTCCCAGCTATCCCACGGTTCATCAAATGTGTGCATCGAGACAAGACGACCCTCTTTCCCATCTACCGCGTGCCTTGCGCTATAATCAGAATACCACTCTGCTCCCGTGAACTCGGGTTCACTGACAGCAGTAGCTCCTAGTCCGAGATGAATAGGGTTTTTTGAGAGCGTCTCAGGCATCGCGAATCAAAAATGACACAAACGATCCGTCAATTCAATATCTCGGGTTTCTTACAGGTTCAACAAGATACGAAACTTGAACGGCAACAACGACCGGTAAGCGAATGCTCAGGCTAACATTCCGAATGGCCTCATAGGGCAAGGTCCCGCTGATTAAGCGTCATTCTTGGAACGGGCGGCTTTACGCCGGTAAGCGGCCGGACTATTGCCTGAAAATTCAGAGATTCTATGCCCGCTGTATACTCATTCCTGCCGTTCGGGTATTTGGCCTGAACGCTAACTTGCATTCACAGCCGACCTTCGCGAACAGGTCATGGTAAGTCAGCAAATTGCCCCGTTCCGGTCATTGGTAAGCCCCTACCCGTTGGATTCGGCTAACTCGGGACAGAATACGTTTTCTGTCCCCATCGTCCGCGGTTTCCTCATGCGGCGTCATTTATTGATCGCGCTCTAGTTCTCCCTCATAACCACTCACACGTGCCACAAGAATCTGGATCTCGCAGGAACGGTGCCGCTATATACTCAGCCTCTACTCGGAACGGGTGTTTCCCTCGCGGGTGGAATGTTTGCGGCGAGTGGGTTAACTTTAGCCACCCTAGCGGGAAACTGAAGGATCAGGGGCAGTCATCATTTATCACGGTGGTCCGAATCAACTAGGCCCTTAAAGTTACTTATGAACGACATACTGATACTCATCTCTTTGTTATTTCTTTCAGGTGCTTTTTCTGGTTCAGAAACAGCTTTGACGGCCGTTACGTTAGCCCGTGCGGAAGCTTTGGCGAAAGAAGGGCATAGTGGAGCCAAGGCATTGCTTTCTTTGCAACGAAACCCCACAGGCATGTTGATTGCCCTTTTGATCGGCAATAATCTGGTTAATATTGGAGCCGCTGCTTTCGCTACCGTGGTGGCTACGGAACACCTAGGAGCTTTAGGTCCGGGGGTGGCGGTTGGGGTATTGACCTTTCTGGTTCTCGTGTTTGGAGAAATCACCCCCAAAAGCTTGGCTATACGCCATTCCGTGACCACCGCTTTGGTAGTGGCTCCTATCGTGCTGTTTTTGATGCGGGCACTGTATCCCCTGGTGTGGATATTTGAACACCTGATCAATTTTGTCTACAAGATGACCAATATCAAAGAAAGTCCCACCGTAACGGAATCGGAAATGGTGGGCTTGCTAATACGGGGAACTCAAGAAGGCACCATTGAAAAGAACGCGGCAAATCTCATTGAGCGAGTGTTTGCCTTCAATGATCTGGTGGTGGCCGACGTGATGACCAGCCGGCATAAGATCTTTGCCTTGGATGAAGAAATGACCGTTAAGGAAGCCTTGCCGGAAATCGTGGAAGTCGGTTTTTCCCGCGTACCCGTATATCGTGGGTCGATAGAAAATATTTCACGCATTGTTCATTGGCATAACATTGCCACCGCTGTCAGCGATAACCAAATGGACATGCCTTTGAAGGAGATTGGCATTGAGCCGCTTTTTGTGCCATTCAACCAACCTATTGATCAACTGTTTGCTGATCTCAAACGACAAAAACGCCATCTTGCCATTGTGGTAGATGAGCATGGTGTCCTGAGAGGCCTGGCTACGATGGAAAACCTGCTGGAGGAACTGTTGGGTGAGATATATGATGAGTCAGATAAGGAGCGCCCTTTGGGAATAAAGACGATGGACGAAGGTATTGAGGTAGATGGAGGCGTGGAGTTAGGCAAGATTAAAGATTTATTAAAAACGGACATACGGGGAAAAAATTCAGATAGCGTTAGTCGTTGGATTGTAAATGACATCGAGAGAATCCCCACAACCAATGAACGGTTTGAAATTGACGGATTAACAATTGAAATCAAACAGGCCTCGGGTCGTCGTATCCATAAGGTGCATATACTAAATCCTTCGAGAAATGCGTAACAACGACCGTCCAAAAAACGATACCAGCCGCGAGTAATCGTGTAATTATCGCGGGCTTTGGCCGGTTCGGAAACCACCTGGCTCGCAGTCTGGGTAAAGCAGGCATCAAATACCTCGTACTGGAAATCAATCCGACCAGGGTAGCTAGAGCGCAGGCGCTATATTTTCCCGTCTACTTTGGGGATGCCAGCCAGGTCGAGGTGCTCCGTTTTGCCGGTGCCGACGATGCGAAAATGGTGATCTTCGTCATGGATCACATGGAAAGTATCGGCCAGGCAGTCGTCGCCGTACGGGAGGCATTTCCAGACCTTCCGATCTACACCCGTGCCTGGGACGCAAGAATGGTTCAGCGGTTGCTCTCACTCGGTGCCACCTATGCGATCCCGGAGACCATGCCGACCGCAGTGCAGCTCACCCGTGACGTGTTACGGGCGGCCGGGGTCTCTAAGCAAGCCGCAACGCAACTGGTCAACGAAAGTCACGACAGTGAGCGTCGGGAAATCGAAAGGACTGCCGTGACCGACAAAGAAGGCTCCGGGATATGCTGCTGATCCTGACACCGGGGCAAGATCAGGCCGCGCTGCTGAGTTACGCGGCCACTCTGGCGGCAGACAATCGTTCCAGTCTGACCGTTGCGGAAATACTGACTGAAAACTTGGCCGGTGTGGAGGAAGGTGTTTCATCCCCTGACGAACTCGAGGAACATATGGTGGAGAGCCGACGCCGGCGTCTCGAGGTGACGGTATCCCAGCTGACACTGGAGATC
>CAMYOI010000142.1 GCA_947259955.1 uncultured Gammaproteobacteria bacterium | reverse complement strand
CGATTGAAATCATAACAATCAGAAGCGTAGTTTTCAGGGTCCGAATCATTCTGATATCAGTCGATTGATAGGCATGTCGTCGAGAAACACCCGATCGCCGTCGATCTTTATCCGGCGATCGGCAAACCAGCCCACCACCCGCGGCAGGATCTCGTGTTCAAGACCGTGCACTCTTTCCTGCAGCGTTTCGACGGTGTCAACATCAGTCACCGCGATGCGTGCCTGGGCAACAACGGGTCCGCTGTCGAGGTCGGGGGTCACCAGGTGGACGCTCACCCCGTGTGTGTCCTCTCCCGCTTCTAGTACCCTTGCATGGGTGTCGAGTCCTTTGTATTTTGGCAGCAGAGACGGGTGCAGGTTGATGATGCGATTCGGAAATCTGTCGATGAATCCCTCTCCGAGGATGCGCATGAATCCGGCCAGCACAATCAGGTCGGCGTCGCAGGTTTCCAGCAGCGCGGCCAGTTCGAGATCATACTGTGTGCGGCTGGCATAGTCCCTGTGTGACAATACGTGGATCGGTATGCCGGCTCTCCGGGCACGCTCCAAACCATAGGCATCCTGTTCATTGCTGATAACGCAGCATACTTTTGCTCTGATCTCGCCCGCGGCGCATTTGTCTATGATAACCTGAAGGTTGCTGCCATTGCCGCTGATCAGTACCGCCAGGGAAAACATCCTGCCCGTCACTGGATGGACACCCTGGATTCCCCGCTTGCGGCGATGATTTCACCGATTATGAAGGCGTTTTCGCCGCCTTGTCCAAGGTGTTGGACCAGAGCATCGGCGTGTTCCGCCGGGACGACCATGATCATCCCGATACCGCAATTGAAGGTGCGATACATCTCGGCGGTATCGATACCGCCCAGTTGTTGCAGCCAGTCGAATATGGCGGGCCATGTCCACGACCGGGCGTCGATTCGCGCCTGGCACGCTGGCGGCAGGACTCTTTGCAGGTTTCCGGGGATCCCGCCACCCGTGATATGGGCGATGGCACGCACCGGAATTTCATTTAGTGCAGACAAAATAGACTTCACGTAGATCCTGGTAGGCGTCATCAGCAGGTCGGAAACCGGCACGCCGTCCACCGCGGTGTCGGGTCCTGCGCCGTTCACCTCGATGACGCGGCGGATCAGAGAATAACCATTGGAATGGGGTCCGGATGATGCTATGCCGACGATCACGTCCCCGTTCTGAGCGGAATTGCCGTCCAGAATCCTCCGGCGTTCGACCACACCGACGCAAAAACCGGCCAGGTCGTATTCACCGCCGCCGTACATTCCAGGCATTTCAGCAGTCTCTCCGCCGATAAGCGCAGCGCCTGCCTGTCGACACCCTTCCGCAATACCCTCCAGCACGGCGATGGAGCGGGCCGGTTCGAGTTTTCCGGTCGCGAAATAGTCAAGGAAGAACAGGGGTTCCGCACCTTGCACGACGATATCGTTGACGCACATCGCAACCAGGTCAATGCCGACGGTATGGTGTCGGTCGAATTCAAAGGCCAGCTTGAGCTTCGTCCCCACCCCATCCGTGCTTGCGACCAGGACGGGGTCCCTGTACCGCCGGGGTACCTCGAACAATGCTCCAAAACCTCCGATGCCGCCAACACAGCCTTCCCGTAGCGTGGATCTGGCGAGCGGCTTAATGGCCTCCACCAGGGCATCGCCCGCATCGATGTCCACACCGGCGGCTTTGTAACTCATCGTTTGTTTGGCTTCGGTCAACTCTAGATTCCGCAGTATTGATCAGATTACCGCTATTGTATCTAATCACGGGCTGCATCGTGGAACAGATAGCTGACAGGACCGTGACAGTTCCGGTATGCTGATCGCTTTTCCTGATGTTGCCGGAAATTGGTCTCATACATACCAAATTTAATCACCATTTTGCGGGTTGCGGCTGTGCCCATCCTCATCCTGCTGCTCAAGAACGAGTACTTCGAACCTGCGTTGCTATTGTTTGTGACCGCCGGTGTTTCGGATGCCCTCGATGGCTACATCGCCAAGAAGTATCGGGTCCAGAGCCAATTCGGCGCCATTCTCGATCCGGTCGCTGACAAGATTCTGCTGGTAAGTTGTTTCGTCATGTTGACCCTGCTGGGACACCTGCCCTTCTGGCTGCTGGTCATCGTGGTATTTCGTGACCTTTTGATTGTAGGAGGTTACCTGGTATTGGTGATGCTGGGCACGTCGGTACAGATGCGGCCTAGTGCTGTGAGTAAACTGAACACACTGTTTCAAATATGCCTTGTTAGCCTCGTCCTTGCGCGGCTGGCCGGTTGGGTTGACCTGGGTTTCGTGGTCGAATCGTTGATCATTCTGGTTGCGGCCACTTCCGTACTGAGCGGTGTTCACTACGTCTGGTTATGGGGCTTCGGCAAGGAGGGAATCGCCAAGGGGCAGTAAACTCCGCCCGCCATCCCATGACGCAGCAATTGACATTAAATATCGGTCTCTCGGACCACGCGTGCTTCGACAACTTTTTTGCGGCCGGCAACGCCGAAGCCGTCCACGCGGTGAGCGATCTGGTCGACGACAGTGGTGGACTGCTGGTTTTGTGCGGGAACGCCGGATCCGGAAAAACCCATTTGCTCTATGCCGCACAGAAAGCGGCGCTCGCCGCGGATCGGCGAGCGTCCTATCTGTCGATGTCGGACGAAGACGTGCTCGGCAGGCTGGACGGATTCGACGATCTGGGGGCATTGGTTTGTGTGGATAACGTCGATGAAGCGGCGGGGCAGGACTGGTCCGAACGCCTTTTGTTGAATGTTTTCGAGCACATGCGGCAAACCGGGGGCGGAATGCTGCTGGCGTGTGAGAAACCCCCGTCAGAATGCGGTTTTCTGATGGCTGACATCGTAAGCCGCCTGAACAGCGGTGCGTTTTTCCACCTGACACCATTGACGGAAAACGACAAGACGGCAGCCTTGCGGTTGCGTGCCGAACAGCGGGGATTTAACTTACCCGAAGACGTGATTGCTTATGTGATGAAGAGATACCCGCGCGATACATCCGCCTTGTTCGCGCTGCTGGACCGCATCGACCGGTATTCATTGTCCGAGCAACGCAAGGTGACGATACCGCTAATCAGGGAACTGGAATCAAATTGGGGAGATGGTTAAAAAGGTGCCAGGAACCTATGCCCCCAAGCCCGCATGTCTCGCCGGGATCGGCAGCCCCAGTACAGACTGTTTAGACAAACCGCATCTGCCTGAATATCAGCTGCGCTTGATGAAGCATTTATAGCCGCCTGGTGAGAAATGCGGGCTAACCCGTGCGCTGCAGGGAACGGGCCAGCAAGGCGAGACGTTTCCCGGCAGCAAGGCACAACTGTTTCTCGGATTCACTGATCGGCCGGTCGTTTTGCACACCCGCGACATGGCTGGCGCCGTAGGGCGTGCCGCCGGTGTTGGTTTCGTTAAGTGCCCGCTCTGTATACGGTATGCCCATGATGATCATGCCGTGATGCAAAAGTGGCGTCATCATCGACAGGAGGGTAGATTCCTGTCCGCCATGCTGGCTTGACGATGACGTAAATACGGTGGCGGGTTTGCCGGATAGGGCGCCCGATAACCAGAGCGGACTGGTGGAATCGAGAAAATATTTCACTGCGGCAGCCATGTTCCCAAAGCGGGTGGGACTGCCCAGCGCCAGTGCGGAGCACCCCGACAGGTCATCCAGCTCCGCATAGGGGTCACCCGATTCCGGAATGGCATCCTCACTCACATCGATCACCGTCGATACCCGCGGCACCGTGCGCACTTTGGCGGCCACACCCCCAATTTCTATGCCCCGCGCGATATGCCACGCCATTTGCCTGATTGAGCCGTGCCGGCTGTAGTAAAGCACCAGCGCGTGCCCGCCGCCGGTCACAGTATCTCCAGCACGTTTTCCGGCGGTCGCCCTATTGCCGCCCTGCCATTGCACACGACTATGGGCCTCTGCATGAGAATGGGATATTCGATCATGGCATCGATAAGCTGATCTTTCGGCAGCGTCGGGTCGTCAAGTCCGTTCTCCCTGAACTCCGATTCCCCGCTACGGATAAGTTCTTTGGGATCCAGGTCGAGCATCTGCAGGATCCCGGCAAGCTCCTGGTGCGTAGGTGGAGATTTAAGATACTCGATGATGCGTGGTTCGATATTTTTGGACTGGAGCAAGTCAAGGGTTTTCCGGGATTTGGAACAATTGGGATTGTGATAGATAACGACTTGCAAAACTTCACCTGTGCTTGAATTTATGAAACATTTGATTACATTCGACACAGTACTTGTGTTGTTGACAGTACTCAGGTGTGATGGTAGTTTGCGCCCGTGTATTGTTCAACCAAAAATAGGACAACGTTGGGAGGTTAACGAATGATTTCAGCTAACAGCGCACTTAAATTGCTGACAGCAGGCATTGCCGCGGTTACCGTTGCATCCGGCTGCGCCACAGCAAAGAAGGGCGAAATGGCGGAGGCGGCGGCGGCGTCCACTGCGCCGGCAGCCGCAGCGGCGACCCCCATGTCACCCGAAACTTACACTGTCAAGCAGGACGATAATTTGTGGCACATCGCCGGGCTAGAAGTAGTCTATGGCGACAGCTTCGACTGGCCGATAGTCTTCAGCCACAATCGAGCGCAAATCAAGGATGCGGATCTGATCTTTCCCGGCCAGGTGCTCAACATCCCGCGCGAGTTCGCGCCCCGTGAAGTGGCGAACGCCCGTACCCATGCCAGGAACCGTGGTGCCTGGTCTGTAGGTCCGATCGAGGCAACGGATACCGCGTTTCTGGCCGCAAATCCGATCTAGGTTCACAACCCCGCTGTATACAAGCAAAAAGGCCCCTCCAAGCGGGGCCTTTTTGCATCTGGCAGATGCACGTGGTTGAAAACGCATTTGTCAACGCCGGACGCTTCGCCAGGCGCGTGTGGCATCGTTTCTTCGAAGATCACGTTCAGACCAACGCGGCGGCCCTGGCCTTCACTACGGTGCTTGCCCTGGTGCCGGCGGCCGCGGTCACGTTTTCCATGCTCTCGGTGTTTCCCGTATTCCAGGATTGGTCACAGGAACTGGAGAGTTTTGTTTACGATAATTTGGTTCCGGCCACGGGCAGACTTGTCCAGTCTCAACTACAGGAATTCATTGGGCAAACCGGCAGGCTGACAGCGTTTGGTCTGCTGTTCCTTTTTGTAAGTGCGCTGCTGCTCTTGTTCACGATAGAAGAGACGCTCAACAAGATCTGGCGTGTTGAAAACAGCCGGCGCGTGGTGCAGAGGCTCTTGTCCTATTGGGCTGTCCTCACGCTAGCACCGCTGTTGATGGGCGCCAGTCTGTCACTCACTTCCTATCTGGTGTCCACTGCACTGCAGGGGGAAGGTAATGTGGCCGAAGCACGCAGATGGTTTCTGAGTCTATTGCCATTTTTGTTCGAAGCCATGGCTTTCGTGCTTCTCTATACGGTGGTTCCCAACAAGCCCATTCGCTTTCGACATGCCCTGGCCGGGGGTGTCGTCGCGGCGGTAATGTTCGAGATTACGAAACGGGGCTTCACGTGGTACATATCAAATTTCCACAGTTATGAGGTCATTTACGGCGCCCTTTCCTCCATACCCATCTTTCTGCTGTGGATCTATCTCTCGTGGCTGATTGTTCTGATAGGCGCTGAATTGACCGCGGTTTTCGGCGAGGCTCGAGAGTCTGTCGACCAGCCTGCGGGATAGCCCGCATTTCTCACCAGGCGGCTTTAACTTCCAGCTAAGGACTTACCATGCCAGGTTATTTGGTTTTGACTGAAGAACAGACTGTATCGGCAACGCCTATCCTGGCGCTGGCTGGTCCAGGCCCCGCTGAACTTGGGCTTCATTCGATCCATAGCACCGGCTATGCCTCTCACTCCAGCCCGGCGTTCATCGGCACCTGTCCTGCGCCATGGCTCGGGATCCTGGTGAGAAATGCGGGCTAGATATCGATCAGATGGAATTCGAACCAGTCGTAGTGGGGGCTGCGCTCCAGTAGTTTGCTAATCTGCGCGGTTTTGGTGACTTTGCCGTCGTCTACCATCAATTTTCGACCGCTTCCGTAGGTGCCGGCCGGGGTTACCAGTGAGGGAAATCGTTTCGCGCCGCTGCCACCTGGAACAAATATGCTTCGCTTGAAATTGGCCCCGGAACTGTCCGAAACGTCGATCGGGTTGATCGCGGCGGGTCGACAGTCGACGCCCAGCTGCTGGATCCCGGTTCGGAGTTCTGTATCGTTTATGCAGACCCACCGGACCAGCCCCGCCGACCATCTCGCGTTTCCGCGATTGGTCCGGTAAGCAACGACTTCCCCGATCCGAATCAACACGCTGGACGGCCGGCCGAGATCCACGGACAGGCAAATGCCGTGCGTACTTTCATTCACCCCCGTCCAGTTCTGCCGTACCGGATCCTCGTCAACCCCAGGTTGAGTTGGCTGTGAATTCGATTCCGTCATGTCGGGCGCTTCACGACCGCTGGCTGCCGCTGCCGTCGCAAAAGCTTGTTCACCGTTCATACAAAAGACACAACCGTTGATCCCAATCACCAGTTGAAACGGCCCGGAAATTGTATTGCGTGGATGCTGCCGCCGCGGCGCTAATCCCCACGCCCGAATAGCCTGTTCCAACATTTCGAACCCATTACCGTCAAAAAACTCTTCACCTAATCCGGTCGATTTTGGCTTCGAACCCGATGCCAGCTCATTCCACTGGGAGTGTGCAACGTTTGTAATTGCCCTGGCGTCGAGCAGCAACAGGGATTTGCTTCGCTTGGGAGCGGTTTCCTTTTCGAAGGGATGGCCAGGCCGATCCTGTTCCGGTTCGATAACGAACTGACAGCGCGTGGTCGGGGCCCTATCGAAATCCTTTACTTCAACGAGAGACGCCCAGCGGTCCAGATAACGATACAGTTTTCCCGTGACAGGCACCGACTGTTTGTAAACGTTGCTTACCCCGAATAAAATCGCTTGCTGGTAGACATGCGCAATGCTGTTTTTTGGTTTGGCCTGATTCAGCGCATCCCTGATCGGTTTTTGCAGCAAGTTGAATTTGCGGGCATAGCTATACAGTGAATGAATTTCCATCCACGTCCCAGGTGGCTGGATGCTGTAGTACAACGCGCTGTGCAACACCGACTGAGTAAGATAGTAAATCGAACGGTGAATGGTGATACGCAGGTCCTTGCTTGGTTTGAAGGAGCGTATGGATCTGGCCAGATCGAGCACCACGCGCTTGTAGCCGTATGCCATTTCGATCATGACCCGTTTACATAATTCACCCAACATTGCCTGGGATTTGGATATCGGAATATTCCGGTCAATCAGTTTGGCTTCGATGTTTTCGACGATGAACTTGACGGGCGCCCGGTAGAGTTCCAGCAATCGCAGCCGTACTTCGGGTTTTACCGGTACACGATTGAGATCGTGGAGCTCATGATAGATCCTGGCCAGGGTCTCTTCTGATTCGGCCAGAACAAGCTTTCCGAGCCATTCGCGGGTATCGTCAGGTGTCAGCGCAACCGTAACGGCGCCGCTGGACTTTTGTTCAGGAACGGTGAGTATCGATACCATCGGTCAATCGAAACGGCGTGACTGGTTTGTTGCTACTTTTATCTTCAAAATAGGCGGAAACCCGATCAAAATCAATTAAAGCAACGGCAGAATGAGCCTGCATATTGCACAGGAGTCCCAAAGTTATCAGAATAACGGCTATGATTATTTGCCGTCGATATGTCGTTTCGGGCGTGGTGCAGGGCGTGGGATTTCGCTACCACACGCAAAGACAGGGCCAAGGGCTGGGGCTGTCGGGTTGGGTCCATAACCGGGCCGACGGCGATGTCGAATTGCTTGCGTATGGTGAACCCGATCGGCTCGAACAACTCTACAACTGGCTGCTGCGCGGACCCTCCATGGCCAGGGTGTCCGGTGTGAGAGTCGAGGAAATGGAAGCCGATGAAGAACTGGCCGGATTTTCTATTCGCTGACCGGGCGCATTGAAGGAGACTGCCAGGTCTCATCGAAAGCAACCATGACTTTGGTTGCGTAAACGATTTTTTCGGAACTGCCATTGTATTCTGCCAGCGCACGCTTGACATCGCCGCCCGTCATGTCGAGGTAGTATCTCAGTATGGTGCAACCGTAGCGCAGGTTGGTGCGAGGGTGGAACAGGTTGTCCAGTGGATGGCCGATTTCCTTCATCCAGAAAGGCATGACCTGCATCAGTCCCCTCGCCCCGGACCGTGACACAGCAAAGCGATCGAACTGGCTTTCAATCTCTATAAGTGCGAGCACCAGCTCGGGATCGAGACCCGCGCGCACGGCCTCGGTATGGACCGTCTTCAACAAGGCGATCCTGTAAAACGGGTCGGGTATTCTGCGTTTCAGCCGCCTTGACATTGTGGCGAGCCAGGTAACCTCGTCCATCTGATTCGACGAATCCGTTATCTCCCGTGCGGCCTGCTTGAGAGCCATAAGGAGCTTTGGGTCCACGTTGACACTGTCGGCATACAGTGTATGCCCCAGCAGGATCGTGGCGGTCAGAACGACATTTAGACTACGGCAAAGTCTCACTATCGGTTGTCCTTAAGTGTTTTCAGGGTCTCGACAATGTCGTCAACGGGCAGTTCCTGGACCTCCGAGGAACCACGGTGTTTGTATTCGATGACGCCGTTCTTTATTCCCCGATCACCGATGACTAGGCGGTGAGGCACGCCGATCAAGTCCAGTTCCGCGAACATCACACCCGGTCTTTCATTTCTGTCATCGATAAGCACATC
The DNA here is from genome assembly GCA_947259955.1 of uncultured Gammaproteobacteria bacterium. GTDB lineage: Bacteria > Pseudomonadota > Gammaproteobacteria > Arenicellales > JAANXG01 > JAHEKE01. Next base: position 62 of record CAMYOI010000142.1, on the reverse strand, counting down.
GAAACCCGCATCCTGTAATTTACTGTAGACCAGTTCCGAAACGACGCTTACGGACTCCGATT
>CAMYOI010000141.1 GCA_947259955.1 uncultured Gammaproteobacteria bacterium | reverse complement strand
CTATGAACACTCAGGCGATCAACGGCAAGAAGGGGAAGGGCAACTTCAAGCCGAGGACCGACTCCGAGAATCTCGGCCCGCTGAAGATCCGATAGAACCCGCGTTCTCTGGCCGGAAGGCACTCCCGGGCGGTATAATAGCCGCCCGGGAGTAACCAGGCAGTGAATGGTATGAATGCTCCGCTGCGCTATTTAGCGCTCTGCGCTGTGCTCGTCTTCGTCGACGCAACCGTTACCACCGGTGCCGACGATTCCACTGGCATGACCCCAAGTTCGGCCGATATTCAAATAGAGATAAAAGACGGCTCGCTAACGCTCGAAGCCCATGAAGCCCCTCTTTATGAGGTCATGCGAGTGATAGGAGAACTCGCTGGATTCAAAACTATCCTGGTCGAAGACTTTATCGAACCCCCGCTTGTGAATGTGTCGTTCGACAACACAACTATTCAGGAGGCCGTTGAGCGTCTTGTCGGTGACACAAACCGTATCATCTTCTACGCCCCTGCAGGGAATGAGGCTGAGCACCGTGTCATATCGCAAGTATGGTTGTTGGGATCGAGCGATGCGGCAGACGATGATATGGCAAGTGAAGGAGAAACCATTGTTCTTGCCGAGGACCTCCAGCATGAAGAAGGCAAGATACGCAGCGAGGCGGTTTTACGCTTGTCGAGCAAAGCGGTTCTAGGCCTGTCGAAAAAGGATGACAAGGCGCATGTGCTGGCCAGATTGACCCGGATGCTTCAGGAGGATCAAGCGGCCCTTGTACGCGCCAGGGCAGCCATTGCGCTTGGGGCATTGCGGGACGAACGTGCGGTGTTTGCGCTCGAATCTGCGTTGTTGGACAAGAATTCTTCGGTACGCTCACAGGCAATCAATGCTCTCGGCCTTATCGGGGGTGAACGTGCGACCACGGTCCTGGGGAACATCCTACTATATGGCAGCGCAGATAAAACAGAGCGCGTCATGGCAGCTCAGGCCCTATGGAAGCACGACTCCGAGGCCGCGCGGCGTTATTTACTCACCGGTACTTACGATACGGATGAACAGGTGCGGTTGGCGTCGAGCAAGGCACCAGCATCCCCTAAAGAACGTACCACGACCGACCTGCTTGGCGCCGCGGAGGCCCAGTAACACGATTGTCGCTTCAGGACTCGCTACCCAGACGGCACGAGTCGTATCGCGCTCGAACCACTGGATCAGTAGAAACAGTAAATAACTGTCATTCGCTTTCGATAGCATAAACCAAACCAGCTTTATGAATCTTGCTAATGTCCGCGAGGGGCGAAGCTGACGTTCAGATGACGACTGGTCCGCAGTATCAAAGGTCTGGTATCGCTGAATCCAGTATTTCAATCGATTGTCTTGAATGGCGGGTCTGGGCAAGGTCCGGCCGATCAGGCTTCATTCTTCAAGTCGGCCGCTTCACGCTCGATTCCAGCCATTTGAGGGCCACAGGCGGGGCCATTGGACGATCAATGCCCGAGCGCCAGCACGATCCGTGCCGGTCGAAGCTTGTTGAGAGAAAAAATGCGCTCGGACAACACACGAACCGAGAAATATTTGCTCAAAAACAGCGGATTTCCCATCAAATATTCTGGTCACTCACACTCCGGCGGCGGCTCGATCGTAGCGGTCGGCACCCCCGAGGAGGTTGCCAAGTACAAGCGGTCACACACGGGTCGGTTTCTGCGGTCGACGCTGAACGGGCACGCCTGAAGCTTTCGGGTCGAGAACGAGCCTCAGGCCGGGGCGTCGAGCTCTGGATAGTGACGGAATATGCCGTGCTCGTTGAACGGTATGCGCCGCTCGGACGCGAGGTAAGCCGCAACGTTGGGCCGTTTACGAACGCGATCGCGCAGCGCAAACACGTGCGGATGACCGTCGCGCAGCGCGCCGAGCGCGTTGGGGAACGCATACTCGAGGCCCGCAACCACCTGAAAGAGTGACAGGTCCGCATGTGAGCAGTCGGCGCCGACGAACCAGCGACCGTCGGCGGCCGCGTTCAGCGTCAGCACACGCTCGAAATAGCTGAGGAACTTGGGCAGGCGTTCGTCCCGAAACGCCGCCGTGCGCCGCTGCGCTTCCGCTTTCTGATCGTCGTAATACAGCGAGCCCGCAATCGGGTGATGGGTGTCGTGGATCTCGGCCACGAAGTCGGCGAGCGTGAGCTGCAGATATTGCGCCTGCCACCGCGCGTCCCCGTCCGGGGCGAGCCCGTGCCGCTCGCCGAGGTATGCGCAGATGGTTGCGGTCTGGCTGACGTACAGATCACCGTGCTGCAGGATCGGCGGCGCAAAGGTCGGCGTGCCGACGTCGTCGCGCTTGAGAAACCCCACGAGCGCGCCCATGCCGCCACCTTCGTCGTCGGGGAGCCTCGCGACGTCCACGTACGGAGCACCCGTGTCTTCGAGCACGAGGCGCACGAACTCGCCGCGCCCCTGGATTCCGGGCCAGTAGTACAACCGGTATTCAGTGTCTGCCATGGCCGATAGCTAGTGTGTGATCCATGAATAGGACGGATAAAAAGGATAACCGCTATGCCGTTCGCTAGCAATGTGCTCAAGGGCATCGCGCTGGCCAGGATGACAGCGTCGTCGCGGGTAGAAATTAGGTGCGCGGCTCACGGAAACGACCTTTTACGGGAGTGAGAGCGCGTAGGTTAGGGGTTCGTCGCCGATGGGCACGAGGGCGGCCGCTCGATGACTCATTCGTCGTCGCTTCCTAGGCGTCGATTTTGAACTCAACTTCGATCGGGTGAATGCGGCAGGGGTCGTGCCCGGGACAAGATTGAAAGCGGACCGTTATCGGATCAAGACCGGTGGGAATGAGTTGACCCCGTTATCAGGCAGCCTTTGACCGCAGGTCGACGGATCGCCCAAGCGGTGGTACGTTAGTGCAGACATACGAGACCTCGAAGTGCGCCGCATGGTAATGGAATAATCGAGCCCCGTGGTACCCCGTGACTGCCGAGCCTTGAATGTAAGCCGACAAGAACATCCGCTGCCGCTGATTCTGGCCCACTGCCCGGAGGCCGGATCGGTGCTGGGCCGTGCCTTCCGCGATGACCCGATCGCTTGCGCAGTGCTGAAGGATCTGGCCCCACATATCCGGTTAAAGCGGCTCACGATCGGGTTCTCGGTGACGTTGCGGACGTGCGTGAATCGGAGTTGGCCGCTCGCCCTGAACTTGGACGGACGCATAGCCGCGGTCGCCCTGATCCATCCGCCCGGCGCCTATCCGTTGCCGTGGGCGACTCAGCTTCGGAACGTGATCCGGATCGTGTCCGCGACAGGCGTGTACGGATTGGGCCGTTGGCGGACTTGGCTTCAGGCCATCGAACGCCAGCATCCTCCCGAGCCCCACCTGTATCTTGAGCTCCTGGGCGTGGAGCCGGCCTTGCAAGGGCGGGGGCTGGGCTCTTCTCTGCTGGCGGCACTCACCGAGCGGGCGGACCGCGAGGGGCTGGCGTGTTTTCTTGAGACGGCCAATCCTCGCAATCTGCCGCTTTATCGGGGCTTCGACTTCGAGGTCGTCGGGGAGGAGGCCATTCTGGACGTGCCGACCTGGTTCATGAGAAGAGACCGCACCGCATTGTAAATTAAGGAGTCGGTGACAAATGATTGCATATGTCACCGATCTCTTTTCCCGCCGCAACAGGACTTCTCAGAGCGCTTGACTGTCCTGCCATAACACGTCCTAAGGTGAAAATGGAAAGGGGATCAGTACCCTTTTCGTTTTTCACACCCAACGATTAGTCGGGGAGCATAATCGGCCTTTCGGATTCCTGGAATGGATAAACGGCACCGACCCTTTTTTGTTGCGGAGCAGTTGTTGCATAAAAGTACAGTGAATTAGTGAATATCTGCTCAAAAGACAGGCGAGCATTTAATACTTCAACGTTGGCAACGAAGAGCGGCAGTTCAGATCATCGTGGCCATGTGCATGATCGGCATCGGAGTGGGTACGTCCTTTGGACGGACCTAATCCGAGTCAGCGTCCCCGAGTGAAGATTGGATGGCAGCAAAGTCTCGTACTGAGACAGTCATTGGTGCGGCGCACCAGACCGTTCCCATCTTCAGCAGGAATGTCTCCTATATAGGGCAAGCTGCGGACCGACATTCTAAGACGTCTCGATGGCAGTTGCGGGTTGGGGAGATCCCTTGATGCGGCGCTGCAGCACGATAAGAATCCATGTCTCCTGTTCTGGGGTGAGCGGCCATTCACCTCTCGGACTTAGATCGAGATTGCGCTGCGGTGTGTCACGAACCTACGTCAAGCTCCGGTCGTTCAAGAACCGCTGCTCAATATTCAATTCCTACTCTGTGAGCCGTCCTGACATACGACACCATTCAGATTAAAATACTCAAAAAACAGTGGAGCCTTTTAATGTGGCCAAAAACAGATCTTACCGACTTATTCGGTAATGAGCATCCAATTATCCAGGCCCCAATGGCGGGTTCCACAACGGTGGAACTGGTAGCCGCTGTCAGTAATGCGGGCGGAATCGGTTCAATGGGGTATTCAAAAACATCGACAGAGCAAATCAGGGACGATGTCGAGAAAATTCGAAAACTGACCGACAAGCCCTTCAACCTAAATTTCTTTGCGCACGATACGCCCGTCAACAAACCGGACGTCATCGAATCAACTCGAGAAAGACTCAAGCCGTTTTATTCGGAGGTTGGACTGAAAGAAATACCACAGAATGTTAGTAAGCCGTTACTTACCTTCACTGAAGAAAGACTAGAACTTCTGCTTGAGATAAAACCTCTATTAGTCAGTTTTCATTTTGGACTACCAGGATTCGATGCGATTAAATCATTGAAGAAAGCAGGAAGCCGAATACTCTGTTCTGCAACTACTACGGCTGAAGCTATTGCCCTGGAGCAATCTGGGGTTGATATAGTTGTCGCCCAGGGCTGGGAGGCAGGCGGCCATCGAGGTAGTTTTGATGTCAATCATGAAGACCACGGAGTTGGCACACTCGCACTGGTTCCTCAAATTGTGGACGCCGTTAAAATTCCTGTAGTCGCCGCCGGTGGAATTGCAGATGGAAGGGGCATTGCAGCGGCTTTTATGTTGGGAGCATGCGGCGTTCAAATGGGAACCGCATTCTTGTCGTGCCCCGAGGTCAATGTAAGTGATGCACACTTGGAGGCAATACGGATTTCGAGGGATGATGATACCCGACTAACAAAAGCCTTTTCCGGTAGGCCAGCTCGGGCCAGGCAAAATAACTATATCGAATCAATGGCTGCTCATCGCCTTCCTTTGCCAGATTTTCCAACTATGTATACGTTAAGCGACCCTTTGCGGGAGGCTTCTAACGATACTCTGGATTACAGGTTCCTCCTTTATGGTCAGGCAGCAGCGCTAAACAGGGAAATGCCCGCAGCTGAACTAGTGCAGACACTTGTCACAGAAGCTCAAAACCTACTCTAACTGCGCCGCCCATTATCAGCAAATCAGCGAGTGTCTGGAATGGGCAAGGTCCAGACCGAAGCACTGGTACAGCTCAAGGCCCGTTGTGGCTTGTTGTAGGACCGAGATGCTCTGCACCCGGTCAGGATCGGCTCCGGCTGGCGATATGCTGGATCTTCCGCTCTCATTGCGGCCGTTCGGTGAGCACTGCGTTCACCCCTAAACCCAACTAGAGACTCCCGCTCAAATACCGTAGCAGCGGTCCCTGCATCACTCGCCCGCTGAGCCAATGCCGTGAGCCGCCAGCCAGAAAAGCGTAGGCGCTATCAGATATGAGAGCTGCAGCAACAAATCCAAACAATTACGCGCCACTCGGCATACGATCAGATGGTCTAGGTAACTACACGATAGTCGGGCAACGGCGGCGAGCGGGATTACCTGTCAACACCAATTGAAGGGGCATTCAAACTGTCTTGCCAGTCTGCGTAATCAACCGGTTGCCAAGCTGTCTAGCGAACTACCGGAGTCAGTCAAAAGGAGCCGGTTAGTCGAGAAGAAGAAAACCCGGCACAAGGCCGGGTTTATCATTCATTTCGGGCTTTAGCCCGCAAGAATTATCTAGCTAAACTTGTTCATTACCTCCCCCACAGCCCTTCTTGGGCTTGCCTTTATTACACCTATTGTCGTTGCCTTTACCCCCCCGATTGCCGTTGTTATTGCCGTTGTTGCTGCCATCTATGTTTTCCTGTTCAACGCCAAAGTTATCGCATGGACCTAAAGGGTCGCCGTGTACTTGGTGTCCACGTGTAGAAGCGGGCGTCCCGACACTCTTAGTCACGCCCTTGTGGCAGATATATGTTTGATTGGGACGATCGGGGTTTTGGAAAATAGCAATATTATCTTCTCGAGTTTCTACATCGACAGTAAATTGCGTATCGCCATTGTTCGGTACCGCCGTTACCACCACTACTTCGTCTGACCCAACCGGTTGAGGGTTACCACATTCAGTATCACCCGGCGCAGGGGTAACAGGAGGTACTGCGTAAACGCACACCCTATAAGAGTCTGGTGGCACCACATAAAACAGCATGTCTGGATCGCTGGTTGTTGGCTCTATCTGGTTACCATTGCCATTGAATACGATGACCTCTGATCCTGCCAACTCTGCCGCCCAAGCGTTTTGCATGAGCCACTTGGCTACATAGGCTGCAACGTGCGTATAACCCTGAATTTGGTGGTGCGGACGGTGTAACAGGGCCATACTGGGCGATGAGTTAACGACAAGTGTTGACGATGCCCCTCCCGAATTACTGCTGCCTGACGAAGACGATCCACCACCACACGCTGTAAGTGCCATTACAGCCAAAAACGCAGCTGCCGTTGCGACGTGACGTTTGAATTTATTCATATCTGATCCCCCGGATACTGTTTAGTAAACAAATATTAAGAATAGGCTACAGGCCCCATTTTTCCAGCACCGACGATCAGCGATTTGGCATTTCCGAATAGATGTAAAATAGATAAGGCGGTGTTGTGAAGTCTACGGACCGAGGTGCTGCATCGCAACAACTCGTTTGCGTCTTCCAAAGGAAGGGCGGCAATGGGCAATCAGCAGCCCTTTAGAGATTGCTAAAATTCTCTGATCCCGATCGAAATCAATTGGCCGGAGTGGTGCCGACACCGGACGCTCGATGTGCGCCTATAGTGAGCTATATCAGCAAACGCTTAAAGACCGCAACATACTCGATGGAGACATTCCTATTCTCCAAACTATTGGCGGGTCGCAACCTAATCTGCACCTTCAAGGTATAAATGCTCCTATGGTTGAATCAGGCCTTTCTAATTGTTCGCTAATGGGACAGCAGTGATATCAATAATAATGAAAGGTCGAGGAGATTCTGTTTTGAAGTCGACCGATTGGTGCGATGGATCAAGGGGCGTTCGGGATGCCTTTGGTACTATACAGATTATGAACAAGATACTGTTAGCAGTGTGTTTAGCGTTGTCGGTACCTGTAAATGCGGGGCAGGGATTAATAACCCGTCAACTTATGGATGAAACCGTTTCGATGCTGGATATAGGAATCTACCGCCTGCATCACTGGTTCTCCGAGATGAACCTCGGAACGCAGTGGCAACCGTGGGGTGCTGGAAGGAGGGTTTATTACGATCCTGACTATGATCGGATCGTGATCGAAGCATGGTTACAGTTTGAGGATCAAGTGTTGGATACCACACTGCAAACGATGGGAGTCAATACCGATTACATTTGCCTAGATCATCTTAGGACGTTGCGCTTCATGATCAGCATCCAGAAAAATGGCAAGAGAGTCGAACCACCACTAAAAGATAAATCCAACGAATATTTGCCAGTCGATGACGCCTATCAATTCTTTGATCACGCGGGAAGGGATCGTTGGAAAAGGGAAGATTTCCGCACTGCGATCGCTAACAAAATTGATATAAAGGTTACGATAGCATCATCACGATGGTCGGACGATATTGCTGGAACACACAAAATCGAATCTAGGTGCGAGATACCCGCGCTTGGTAAACCACTCACATTTGATGACTGAGAATACCGCCAATATCACCCGACCGGCCGTATCCGAAAAACGCCTGTCGCTGACCGCCCACGGCAAGGTGCGCTACGAGTTGAAGACACCGTATCGCGATGGCACCACCCATGTGATCTTCGAACCTCTGGACTTCATCGCAAGATTGGCCGCCCTGGTGCCAAAGCCACGGGTCAACCTGACGCGATAGCACGGGGTATTCGCGCCCAACAGCACCCACCGTTCACAGGTGACGCCGGCCAGACGGGGCAGGGGCAACACGCCCAAAGCCCCCGGTAAAGAGCAACAGACAACGCCGTGGGAACGTCACGCGGCCATGAGTTGGGCGCAACGGCTCAAGCGCGTGTTCAACATCGACATCAAAACCTGCAGTGCCTGCGATGGCACCGTCAAGGTGATCGCCTGCATTGAGGATCCGGTGGTCATCGATAAGATACTCACCCATCTGGATGAAAAAGTTGCTTCGGCAGGAACGGGCCTATTGCCGCAAGTGCGAGCACCGCCCCAAGCCGAGTTGTTTGACTGAGGCTCGGGTAGGAAACAGAAGATCAGGTTTTGCTTTTCATGGACGAAAGGCACAGTCGTAATCGCCCTGTTTGCGGGAAACCATCAAAAAATGCGGCAAAACGCGGCTAACTGTCGGATTCTCTAGGCCAGTATGTGTACCGACTTGTCAAAATAATCGAAATCAAGGTGCACAGGAGTAGGGCAGTATTACGGTAGCTTTCGGAAAACAGGGCTTTTAAAATACCTATACTCCAACGCGAGACAATCTACTCGTCCTATATTTCTCAGACCCAGGAGATATAAAGAAATTGACAGCCAGGCTAAACTCTCACGGTTA
>CAMYOI010000140.1 GCA_947259955.1 uncultured Gammaproteobacteria bacterium | reverse complement strand
CCACCAGCCGTGCCGAACTGCGACAGTGCCCGTGGGTACAGCAAGCACAAAGCATACGTTAACGGATAGAAACCTTTCAATCGGATAGTATAGTTACGTGAAATTTGTTTTCTTGCGCCCGGAACCCGGCCAATACCGGGCGATATCGGGTCATCACCCGCAAGAGTGGCTTACCTCTTGGGTTTTGTTTAGGGGAACTTTGATTAATTCAGTATTTTGTCATTGCGAGCGAAGTGCAGCAATCCTGCGGTGTTGTCATAAAAGAACTGCTGGATTGCCTCGTCTCTCCGCTCCTCGCAACGACGCAATTATTCAGGGCTTCCGCAATACTCAGGGGCGGTAAGAAGCAGCGGCGGACGAGCGCCGTGTGCTGTATAAAACTGCCCGAAATTTTGAAACGCAAATCGCCGTATATAGAATTGACCGAAATGGAAGCCAACCGAATCAAGGGGTCGACTGGCAGTGTTGTAGATCGAGTTGAGTCACACAGGTGATACGTACACCGTTGGGCGGGTTAGGCGGAAAAAACAGGGGCTTCGCGCAGATCATCGTTAATTCATCACTTGGCGACCCGTTTCAGGCCACCATCCTCCCCGTTCTAAAACGATTATTGATACTTACAACATTCGTTTGCGGAACTCCCGCATTCAGTCAACAGGACGGTCCGGTCGTTGTGGTGCGCCTCGCTGAGCAGGTCAGCCTGATCGAAGACGTGCCCCTGACCGGTACCGTAATTTCGCCGCGCGTCGCCAAGATTTCCACCGAGGTAAGTGGCATTATCGAAACCATGGAGGTCGAAATTGGCGAGCAGGTTCAGGCCGGTGACGAAATCCTTCAGATCAATTCAGAATTGGACGCGCTTCTCCTTGAGGCGGCTCGCGCTGAAACGGAGCAAGCTGCACAGGAGCTGGAGGATTCAAAACGCCGACTGGTCGTTGCCAAGTCGCTGGCGCAGCGACGCGCCGTGCCAGCCAATGAAATCGACCTGCTAGCCGCGGAGGTACGTATTGACGGTGCGGGATTAAAACGCTTCCAGGCCGTACAAAAAAGGCTAGCAGCACGATTACAACGCCATAAGCTCATCGCTCCGTTTGGCGGAATTATCAGTCGCAAATTGGTTGAGCAGGGGGAATGGATTCAGCCGGGTCAAACCGTGGTTGAATTAGTCGCATCCGCGGGACTGCGCATCGACTTTCAAGCCCCGCAGTCCGTTTATCCCAAATTGGAACAGTCCACGAAAGTGCGCATCAAGCTGGATGCGCTGCCCGGGCAAACTTTCGACGGTGTGATCGAAGCCATCATCGCGGTGGCGGACCCCTCCACTCGCACATTCTTGATCCGCACGGCGTTGAACAATCCCGAGGTCAAGCTCGCGCCGGGGATGTCGGCCAATGCGGTCCTGCGGCTGGACACCGGCGCCGAGGGTGTTGTGGTCCATCGTGATGCGTTAATCCGTTACCCGGATGGCCGCGTTACCGTGTGGGTAGTCAAACAGGAAGGTCGCCGCGGCCTGGTATCGGAGCGCCGGGTCCAAACCGGCTCGAGCTTTAACGGCAAGGTCGCCATCACCAGCGGTTTATCGCCCGATACCCTCGTCGTGGTGCAGGGTAACGAAGCACTTCGAGACAACCAGAGTGTCATCATCAAACACGCCGAATAACAGGCCCACTGGATAAGCCCATGTTCGAAGCCATGGTAAAACACGGAATTTTGATCGCCGTGGGCACGCTCATCGTGACCGTGCTGGGAGTCGTTGCCGCCGTGAAGATTCCCGTGCAAATGATACCTGATCTTGAAGTCCGCACCATCTCCGTACGCACCAACTGGCCGGGCGCGACCCCACAGGACATAGAAAAAGAGATACTCATCGAACAGGAAGAACACCTGCGCAGCGTGCCTGGTCTTCAGCGTATCGTCTCCTCCGCCTCCTTCGGGCGTGCCCGGGTCGAACTGGAGTTTCCGTTCGGGATTGACCTCAAAAACACCCTGATAGATGTGATCAATGCTCTGAGTCGCGTGCCCTCTTACCCAAACAACGTGGACGAACCGCGTATCTACGCCACCTCCTTCTCGGCTAATTCCTTTATGTATTTTCGGGTCACGCCGCTGCCGGGGAATCCGCGTAAATTGGACATGATCCCCATGCAGGACTTCGTTCGGGACCAAGTGGCAGCGCGAATGGAGACTGTGACAGGGGTGTCCGAGGTCTCCGCATACGGCGGCGCCGAAAGGCAGATACAGGTACTTGTAGATCCTGTCCGGCTGGCCGAGCGTAATCTCAACGTGGCTCAGGTCCGCCTCGCCATCCAGCAACGCAACCGCGACATCTCCGGTGGCGAAATCGAATCGGGCAAGCGGCGTTACCTGCTGCGCACCATCGGTCGTTTTCGTAGCGTCGAGGATCTGAAAGAGCTTATCGTCGATCATCGTGGCGATGCCCTGATTCGGCTTGGCGAAATTGCAGACATCCGTCTCGGGCATTTCGAAATCAGCCGCTATTCATACACCAATGGTAGCCCCGTTATCGGTATGTCGGTCCGGCGACAGGCCGGTTCCAATGTCATCGACATCAAGAGGGCGATGATGCGGGAGGTCGACTCGATCAACGAAGAGGTACTCACGCCCGCAGGGATGCAGATGTTTCTGGTAGCCGATGACGTGGGCTACGTAGAAGCCTCGATCCACAATGTCTGGATCAATTTACTAATCGGCGCGTTTCTGGCCAGCGTCGTCATGTTCCTGTTTCTGCGTACCGCAAAATCGACGCTGATAGGGATCATGGGTATACCCATATGCACAATCGCCGCCTTCATCGGTCTTATACTGGCGGGGCGCACTATTAATGTAATCTCGCTGGCCGGCGTGGCTTTTGCCATTGGCATGACCCTGGACAACAGTATCGTGGTGCTTGAAAGCATCGAGCTTTCCTGGCGCAGGGGGCTGAACCGCCGGCAGGCCGCCGTAGACGGAGTGCGCAAGGTATGGCCCGCAGTGCTTGCGTCGACTCTGACAACGGTACTTGTGTTCGTGCCCATCGTGTTTATCGCCGAGGAGGCGGGGCAACTATACTCCGATGTGGCCATCGCCATCTCCGCCTCCATTGTCGCCTCCATGCTGGTAGCCGTTGCCGTAGTGCCCGCCGCCGCTGCCCATGCCTTCAGTGAGAATCAGGGGCATCGTTCCACCGCCGCGGCGGGCTGGAAAGAATTTTTGATCAACCGTGTCGACTGGTTGATCAAGACGCCCGGGCATCAGATAAGCGTCATCTTGGCGGTGATTGGTATCTGCGGGGCCATCATATATTACCTTACGCCGGCGGCGGAATACCTGCCAGAAGGTGAGGAACCAAAACTGTTTGCCAGCATGAGTCCGCCCACAGGCTACAACCTGGAGACCATGACGCGCATCGGTAACGAAGTGCAAGCGTATTTCCTGCCCTTCCTGGATCATGACCCCGAACAATTCAAGCGCGGCGAGACCGACGTGCCGGCCATGGCCTATTTCAACCTGAGCGTCGAGGCCACGCGCCTTCGCATCATCGCCCAGCCAAAGGACCCCAAAGACATCAAACCACTGATGGATGCCATTGACCGAAAGTACGAGAGTTATGTCGCTATGCGTTCATTTGTATCGCGCGGTTCTATTATCACCAGCAACAGCGGCGGCACTCGCAGCATCGACCTGGATATCTCAGGTCCTTCCCTACAGCCCATCTATCAGGTCGCCAGACGCGCCGAGGCCCGCGCCAGAGAAGTGTTCGAAAACCCGCGGGTGCGGGCCCAGCCCGCTTCCTTGACCCTATCTCAACCGTTGGTAGAGATCAGGCCCATTTGGGAACGGCTGGCAGAAGCAGGAATGTCCAACGCCGACATGGGCTTTACGATTGCCGCCATGACCGATGGTGCGTTTGTCGATGAGTTCTTTCTTGACGATGAAAAGATTGATATTTATCTGTACAGCAACGCGGGTAATTACGCCGCCCTGGAGACACTGGACCGGTTGCCCATTTATACGCCCGCCAATGCGGTCGTGCCCCTGGCATCCCTTGCCCGAATCCAGGAATCCGTAGATACCAGCAACATACGCCGCGTAGACGGCAAACGCACGGTAACGTTGAGCGTCATACCGCCGGATGACGTCGCCCTGGAGACAGGGTTGGAGATCGTAAAACGCGATGTGGTTAATTACCTACAGGATAAAGGTGAAGTACCCAGCAACGTAAAGATCCTGATATCGGGCGCCACCGATCAATTGCAGGCAACTCGGGAATCTCTCACTGCCAACTACCTGGTGGCCCTGGTTGTTATCTATCTGATCCTTGTTGCGATCTTGTCCCACTGGGGATATCCCCTGTTGATAATGATCACCATTCCGCTGGGAATCGCATCTGGAATCGTGGGGCTCTGGTTGATGAACCAGATCGGCGCCTGGTTGCCGGCGTTCGGTTATCCGGCAATGAGCCAGTCATTTGATATGATAACCATGCTAGGTTTCCTTATCCTGATGGGTACCGTAGTAAACAATCCCATTTTGATTGTGCATCAGGCGATGGTCAATTTCCGCGAACACAACATGGCGGCACATCTGGCTGTACGTGAAGCAGTTGCCATCCGTCTCAGGCCGATCACCATGACCACGCTGACAACAGTGTGCGGCTTGGCACCACTGGTCATTATCCCCGGCGAAGGCACTGAACTCTATCGCGGTTTAGGGGTTATCGTAATGTTCGGGCTATTTGGGACCGCTATCGTTACCTTGACGTTTTTACCCGCATTAATCATGGCGGTCCTTTCTTTTCGTCGTTCCTATAAGCCAACACCGGGATTTTCAGACTCTCCGCAGGGCTGACCGGATAAAACTTGAAAACTTACCGGCGAAGGACAAACGGGGGATGCTTATCATCGGTCATTCCCGTTCGGGAGCAGCGGCGTCGTGTAAAGAGTGTGCGGTACGTCATCGATCAGAATTGTTTCAGGAAGCTGTTGCACCGCAGGTCGATTGTAAATGGAACGGTAACACTCGTCATGCTCTGTGATAGAGACTCTGATATTCTGCGGATCGATCACCGTTGGCGAGATGGAGAACAACACAGTCTTTGAAATGAATTTCCGGATGTTTCGCAGCCCTTTTCGCGTACCAGAATACGGCCTTTAAGGACTCATAGCGGTGAACCGTCGTCATTACGAAATCTTTAGCGCTCATGGTGTCGATGTCGAAGAGCTCTAGATTCGCGCGTCGCACTGAATTGCACCAGGATCCGCAATTCTCGCAGCAAACCATCACATATCGACAACCCATTTCAACAAGCCACGCACTGATTTCCACCTGCCTTTGTTCACTCACTTGTTCCTCAACTGAGATTACTGCTTTAAACGGTGCGAGGTCAGCGATGTCCGGAAGTTCTGTTAAGCGGTGAATATTTATGTATCTCATTGCGATATAGTGTTGACAAAAGGCGGTAAGTTCAATCAGACAAATGCTGCAACCAATAGTCAAGATTCCGCCGGATCATCCGTTGATTCTCAACGATTATGACTCGAACCGGCATCAGCCGGTGCCGTTGCGGTTGCTGGAAAACTATAAAGGTTACCTTCAGGCGGATAGGTATGCGGGCTATGATGGGGTAGGTGCCTGGCGGGGCGGGGTAGTTTATAGTTGACGTTCATGGTTGAATCGGGACTCCGTGCGTTGAACGTGTTTCGAGGTGAACATCTGTTAATCGACGAGTAATCGGCTGGTACGACACCGTCATGACCAAATACACGGAACGAAAGGAACGCAGTCTATGGGCGAAATCGGCCGCTCCGCAAGATGCCCAGACTGCAGCGGCTGATACGACGGTCATCGATCTTCCAGTTCTCAGCCTGAGAGAGAATCCCGGTAGTTCCGAGGCTGCCCCCGAGGTTCAACAACGAGCCGTACAAACCCCAAGGGAAGACTCGCCGTTGAAAAGCGAGGCACAGTCTTGGCTCAAAGCGCCTGAGAGGCCGTGGATTGGCCCCTTGAAAACATCACTCAAGGCCTTGCTTTGGATTGTCTTGTTTCCTTTCCTCGGTGTCTTGCCTTTCATCGTCGTGCTTCGTGTTTCAGTAGTAGCCTACAAGGGGGATACCCTTGCCGGATGGGAGTCGCTGGGCATTGGGGTGACTGCCGCGGTATTTTTGGTGTGCTTGGGTATAGCCGCTTTCATGTGGACTTTCGGAATTCGAAGACGATTCTTCATGCCTTTGCTGAATGTGTGCCTGACGGCGATGCTTTGCTACAGCGGATATGCCTTGTTCCACCTGGCCACAACTAACGCCAAGACGGAGGAAGTCAGAAGCTACTATACGTCCCTGCATCCTTTTCTGAGGGTCGCCGTCAAGAACCTGACGCTCATCGACGAGGACCTCGTTGTCACCGACACTCACCGGACGAAGAAGGACTATTACGACATGGGCATGCGCGTCCGCGAACGATCACTGCACTTCAGGCAGCCCACGGGGTTTGTGCACGCCGTGGATGTTCGCACCAACGGCAGATCGAAACTGACGAATCTACTGGTCGAGGTGTACTTCGTTCTTATGGGATTTGAAACGATACGACACACCGGGACGGCAGATCATTTGCACGTATCTTTACCCTTCGTAAATATCGGTACCTAACCCGCATTTCTCTTCAGGTGGCTATGGATGCTTTCGAAGCATTGCAAACATTGGAGTCTATGGATTCTTCCCAAAAACAGTGCGTCTTGGAAACGCCTATACCGGCGTTCATCGGCATCTGTCCTGCGTCATCGCACGGGATCCTGGCGAGAAATGCGGGCAATCGGGTTGTTCGGAATCAACGGTATGGGCTTGGGTTGTTATTTCGCCGGAATACTCGCAAATGCTTCAATAAACATGAACAGACTCGGCGCGGAGTGCCCCAAGCGCATACTGTTTACCGGCTGTGAATAGATTTCCCCACCTTCTGTCACCATTGCAAATCGGTGAAACCGAAGTCCGCAACCGCATTCTGGTTTCCGCCCACGTGCCGGGTTTCGCTGAAAATAACAAACCCGGTGAAAAGTACATTGCCTACCATCGCAATTATGCACGTAACGGCGTGGGTTTGCAGATCACCGGCGGTACACCGGTACACGAATCGGGCCTGCTAGGGCTGGCGGGCGATGGGCTGTGGAACCTCGATGACGGAATTGTTTCAGGCTACCAGTCGCTTGGTGATGCCGTGCACCAGGAAGGAGGCCGGATTCTCGCCCAACTGGCGCATAGCGCCGGCACTGTTCTCGTCAACCAGCCGGGCCGGGAAAGCTGGTCGGCTTCAGCTATCCGCTCAGAAACGACGGGCAATATTCCCCATGAGATGAATGCTTCCGAGATTCGGGAAGTGGTTGATGCTCACGGCGCTGCAGCCGCACGGGCCGCTGCCGGCAGCATGGACGGGGTTGAAATATTGGGTGCGTTTGGTTTTCTTCCCCAGGCATTTATGTCGCCGCTCACCAACCATCGCAAAGATTGTTACGGAGGCAGCACTGAAAACAGGATGCGTTTCGTTCTCGAGCTGTTGGAAACCGTCAGGGCGGCGATTGGTCCGGCCCGTGTACTTGGATTAAGGATTCCAGGGGATGAGTTTGAACCCGGCGGATTGAGTCTTGAGGATATGAAAGTCATCGCCAGGCAGATCGCCAACACCGGCTTGATCGACTATTTAAATGTGATTGCACACACCAACATCACCCACCTTGGTCGCGCCCGGCACTGGGCGCCTACGCCTGCCAAGCACGGCGTTTTTGTCCACCTCGCCGCTGCAATCCGCTCGGTGATCAATATTCCCGTCTTCGCGGTTGGTCGAATCACGGACCCCGACCACGCGGAAAGTATTATTGCGGCCGGGCACGCCGACATGGTGGGGATGACCCGTGCGCACATCTGTGATCCCGAAATCGTGGCCAAGATAAAACGTAATGCGATACAGCAAATCCGCCCCTGCGTCGGCGCCAACACGTGCATCGCCAATCGTTATCTCGGCAAACCGATCAGATGCATGCACAATGCTTTTGTGTCTACGCCCGGGTCACTGTTGGGCCAAGCTGCCAAGTCCTGCAGAGTCGTGGTGATTGGAGCTGGGCCCGCAGGACTGGAGTGTGCACGCATTGCTTGTGAACGTGGTCATGAGGTCAGGGTATTTGAGGCGGACAGAATAGTAGGAGGTCAACTCGCGTTGTGGGCGGCGGCGCCTTCCATGGGAGAGCTGGGCAATATTATTCGTTGGAGAATCAGCGAACTGGATCGACTGAGCGCGCAGGTCCATACGAATCAACCAATGAGTAGGGATGATGTCGATCGTTTGGACGTTGACGTGGTTATTATCGCCACCGGGTCGGACGACTATTGCCGGACCGTTGCCGGGGATCACCACATTGAAATCGTTTCTCCACATACTCTCCTTCGAGGCAGCACTGCGCAAGCTAAAAAAGCCCTGGTGTGTAATGAAGGTCGGGGCCAGGCAGGTCTTGCCGCCGCCGAGTTACTGCTGAAACAAAACGTTGAAGTTGAAATCGTCACCTCTGACATAGCAGTGGCTGCGGATCTCGATCCGACTAACCGCAATGCCTGGTATGAGCGACTGGGAAGGAAAAACTGTTTCTTTACTGCTGGACATGTAGTGGATCGTGCATCTTCCAACACCGTAACGTTGAGAAATGTTTTTGACGATCGCCGCAGTGACCGGCGCGGTATCGATCTCATAGTTGACTGGCCAGGGTGCCGTGCCAATGACGAAATGGTGGGTGATTGGGAAGGTGCAAAATTCGATGTCTACAGTATCGGTGACTGCGTAGCACCTCGCACTGTCGAGAACGCCATCAA
>CAMYOI010000139.1 GCA_947259955.1 uncultured Gammaproteobacteria bacterium | reverse complement strand
GGTCGGTGATGGGGAGCGGCGCCGGCGTTACGTCGTGTGTCACAACCCGCAGGAAGCCCAACGCCAACGGCTGCATCGCGAGACAGTGCTCGAGCATCTCAGCGCGGAACTCGACAGTCTGCGACATCAAACGGGCAAGACGCACACCAAGCGCGTGTGCGAGCTGCGTGCCAGTGGCCGCTATGGCCGATACCTTCGCCTCACCCGCACCGGCAAACCCGCCATCGACCGGGCCAGGGTCAAGGCGCTGGCACGCCTCGACGGCAAGTTCGTCGTGCACAGCAACGACGATACGCTCTCTGCCGAAGACATGGCGCTGGGCTACAAGCAGCTGCAGCGTGTGGAGGAAGCCTGGCGGACACTGAAAAGCGGTTTGAAGCTGCGCCCTGTGTTTCACTGGGCGCCGCATCGCATCCATGCCCATGTGGCGCTCACCGTATTTGCGCTGTTGCTCGAGCGGGTCGCCGAGCACGCCTGTGGCGATACCTGGCGCAATATCCGCGACGATCTCAGGCAGATAAAACTTGCACAATTGTTGAGCCCCAACGGCACCGTCTGGCAGGTCACCGAGCCTGCGAAAAACGCCGCCAAGCGCTTGAAATTCCTACAAATTAACAAACCGCCACCGCTCCTTCACGTGACCTGAAAACCTGCGTACATGGGTGTTTTTGCAAACACCCGTAACCCATTGATATGTCAAACAAATCTCACTTCATGTGCGCAGCAGGTGTCAAAGTCGGGACTAACGGTGGCTGTGGTCGGCTATTGTTTTTGTCACCTTAAGAACGGTTACTTTCGATCAGATTTCACCGGCTCCTCTTTATCGTTGTCTTCAGATTCCTCGTCTTTGGAGAGTGGTTCCGCTGTTTCGTGCGCTTCCGCTTCGGGGCGGCCGGCATGGGGCGATCCACTAGGTGGATAGTCCAGGGTATCCGCCAGTTGCTCTATTTTTTCGTCCGTGAATGTAGGAAATGGAAGCCCGCCGTCTCTGCGCCAGGACTACACCTCTTTAACGGCTGTCTCCCCCCCGCTCGCTGTCCAGCCCGTCGTCGGGTCCCATATAGAGCGTATGTGATGGGAAGGCAAATCCACTCCCAGATTGCTCGACGATATCTTTCATCCGCAGAAAGATGTCCTCTCGGATCGCGTGGAACTCGTTCCATTCCCGCGTCAGCGCGTAGACGCGGATGCCAATGTCGAGGGACGACGCGCCATAGCCGGCAAAGCGTACGCGAACCGTGTCGCGGTCGATCTTGGGATGGCGTAGTATCCAAATATTCAGTTGGGTATTTTAGATTGCTGTAATCCCAGTATCAGGATAGGCTGATCGCATGATCGGTACTTTCCACCCATTCCAATTTCTTCTTGTTGCCCTAACCAGCTGGCTCAGTCGGCATCAACAGGATGTTATCGGCTATCTAAGGACAGAGAACCGAGTTTTGAAGACACAGCTTAAAGGTCATCGCCTGCAACTCACTAACCACAAATGCCGCTGCTTGGCGGTACGAGCCAAGAAACTGGGCCGAGCTTGTCTCGAGGAGATCGTGACGTTGGTGACGCCGGACACGCTGCTGCGGTGGCATCGCACTCTGATAGCCTGTAAATGGACCTATCCTCACAAGGGACCTGGGCGACCCCCCAATTAGGGCGGAGATAGAGGCGTTGATAGTTCGCATGGCGAGAGAGAATCTGGACTGGGGATATATTCGTATTCAAGGGGCACTCGCCAATATCGGACACCTCATCTCGTCGACAACGGTCTTGAAACGCCATGGAATCGAGCCCGCCCGTAGCGGAGAAAGCACACGTCTTGGCATAGCTTCCTAAAGTCCCATTGGGAGCTATTATCGGCGACCGATTTCTTCACGGTGGAAGTGTGGACGATGCGGGGGCTGGTCACCTATTACGTACTGTTCACGATCCGTTTGGCGACACTTAGAGTTCACGTGGCTGGCATCACCACCAACCCCAACAGTGCCTTTATGATTCAGGTGGCGCGCCAGCTTACCGACGAGACGGATGGAGCACTGCGTGGTACCCGGTTCCTCATTATGGATCGAGACACCAAGTTTACGAAGCATTTCAAAGTTTTCTTGAGACGAGAGGGTAGCGAGCCCGTGACTTATCCCCCGCGTTCTCCGAACTACAGTCCTTACGCGGAGCGATTTGTAAGCTTGATCAAAGCGGAATGTCTGGACCGGATCATCCCAATCGGTGCCCGATCACTGCGTCGTGCGGTCAGCGAGTATGTCGCGCACTATCATGGTGAGAGAAACCATCAGGGACTAAACAATCCATTAATCAGTCCGACGATTGCTGACATACGAAAAGGGGAGGGCCCCGTCAATCGGTGGGAGCGTCTAGGCGGTATGTTGAACTATTACCATCGGTTGGCAGCATGATCGATCCGGTTTTTTTGGACAATACGGGCGGTCCAACGTTCGAGGGTGCTACCGGACCGAGGCCACCCCGAAACCGCCGCCGGGTCAGGGCACCGAGCCGAGCCAGCCGGGGTGTTCCACTTTCAGAGAAACGATTTTGAGGACGAGGTACATGCGGTCGAGCAGTATCGCCCGGCGCTACAGATGCAGGAGTTTTTCGAAGTTTTGACTGGGTGGGCAAATGACGGCAAAACCAACGAAAGGGGTCTGCCGACCCCGTTGCGGTCCGTGGTCATGCACAGGTATTTCAAAAAGGGTATCCGTTCCAGCTCGACTCGGAGGAACCTTTCGGTGTTCCTGTTAGCGCCTTTGGGCAGAACGCTCGGTTACCAGACGGAAGTCAACAGCGTCAATGATGGATTTGGAGAGCGTATTGTTGCGCTATCCTATTGTGCAATGTGCCGCAGTATTATCCCCTTTGATGAAAAGACGCTCGAGCTGCTTCGAGATGCAAAAACATGCCAATGCCAAAAGATTTTTTGTCGGTATGATTTTAGCGACGCCCGTGAACGCTAGGACGCCCGCGTGGTCTATCTATTAGATCCGGTACCCGGGAAGCGATCGAATGTGTAAGACACGCTTGATTGGAGAACGGGTTCCGGAGACCGACGTCAAGCGTCATATCGATTGAGCCTGATCCTTCTGACCCGCAACATTCTCTATGATCGAACTTGAAGATCTGACCATGAGTTACGCCGTTGATGGCCAGGTGGTGGACGTCCTGCGCGGTATCGACCTCTCCATCGGCGCGGGGGAGAGCATCGCCGTCATCGGACCCTCGGGCTCCGGCAAGACCACCCTTCTGCTCCTACTTGCCGGCCTGGAGCAGCCACGGGGCGGATCAATACGGCTCGAGGGTGCGCCCCTGTCCGAGATGGATGCCGATGCACTTGCGGATCTGCGCCGTGACCGCGTCGGGATCATATTTCAGTCGTTCCACCTGATCCCCAGCCTAACAGCCCTGGGCAACGTCGCTCTGCCACTGGAGATCGCCGGTCATTCGGCGTCGCGCGAACGCGCCTCGCGCATGCTTGACCAGGTCGGACTTGCGCACCGGGAAAGACACTATCCCGCCCAGCTCTCCGGCGGTGAGCAGCAGCGCGTCGCCATTGCGCGGGCGCTGGTGCATTCGCCGGCCCTGGTGCTTGCCGACGAGCCCACCGGCAATCTGGACAAGCGCACCGGCGACAAGGTCGGAGAAATCCTGTTCGACCTGCACAACGAGTCCGGCTCGACCTTGATCGTCGCCACCCACGATGCCCACATGGCACGGCACTGCGATCGCGTGCTGCAAATGGACGAAGGACTTCTGCTGGCAAAACGGAGCGATGGGCTTCTTAATTAGATTTGCCTGGCGCGACCTGCTTGCCAGCGGCCACACTCTCTGGGTGCTCTGCACCTGCCTTGTCCTCGGCGTTGCCCTGGTGGCGGCCACCGCCGGACTCTATCGGCAGGTCAGCGATACCCTGCTCGCTGACACCCGCGCGCTCATGGGCGGAGATCTGGAAGTGGAGGCGCGCGCACCCCTGCCCGATGACGTCCTCGCCTGGATGAGGGGTCGCGGCGCTGTTTCCCTCCTGACCGAGGTGCGCACCGTGATGGGCACGGCGGACGGTGATCTCCAGGTCGTGGAACTGCAGAGCGTGGATGCCAGCTATCCGCTCTACGGCGAACTCGTGCTGGAGCCCACGGCGGAGCTGGACGCGGTCACCGCATACCAGGGGCGACACTGGGGCCTCGCCATGGACGGGATGCTTGCGGAGCGACTCGACATCAGCGTCGGCGACAGAGTGACCGTGGGCGAGTTCACCATGGAGGTACGGGCCCTGGTGCGGCATCAGCCGGATCGCAGCCTGCGCGCAAACTGGCGCGGCGCACCCGTGTTGATAGCCACGGAGGCGCTGGACGCCAGCGGGCTGGTACAACCCGCCAGCCGCATAGAGTACGAGTACCGCGTGCGCACGCAAACCAGCCCCGTCGAATGGCGTGAGCGTTTCTACGCGGCGTTCCCGCACGAGGAATCGGAGGTACACACCTTCGAGCGCCGCAGTGAGCGGATCTCCGAACGACTTGGCCAGGTTGCGTCCGCGCTCCTCATCATCGGCTTCAGTACTCTGTTCATCGGCGGACTCGGCATCTACAACAGCGTCCAGGCGTATTTGCGGCGCAAGCTTGCGACCATCGCCACCCTACGTGCACTGGGGCTGCGCAACAGACGGCTCGCCGCCGTCTACCTGCTTCAGGTTGGCTTACTCGCGGGGGCCTCGTGCCTGATCGGCGCCATCGCAGGATTCGGCATCGCGATAGCCGGGGCAAACTTCGTGTCCGAAAAGATAGGGCTGGCTGCGGCAGCGTCCGGCAGCGTACCGGTAATGTTCGCGGCCACGGCCTTCGGCCTGCTCACGGCGTTCACCTTTGCCACACCGGCCATCGGCCGTGCGCTGTCCGTCGATCCGGCTGCGTTGTTCCGCATGATCGACGCATCGGAAACCGCCACGCCCGGGCGCTGGTGGGCGGCTGCCGCGGCCGGATGCACGCTGACCGCCCTGCTGGTGCTTGTTTTTCTGCCGGATCCGTTGTTCGGCCTCGGATTCATCGCCGTTGCCGGGCTGCTTCTTGCACTGCTGGATGTCATTGTGCGCGGGCTGCGCCGGCTCGCGCACGCGTTCGAGGACCATCCCGCCCTGGGCAGCCGCTTCGCACTGCGTCTTGCGGTCGCGAACATACAGCTCCCCGGCTCGCCGCTGCGCACCACTCTGCTGTCGTTGGGTTCGGCGTTGACGCTGCTGGTGGCTTGTACGGTTGTGGTGGGTGCCCTGGTGCGCGCCATCAACGACACCATTCCCAAGGAAGCGCCCGCGCTGGTGCTCTACGATATCGGCGCGAGCCAGCTGGATGGCGTGGTGCATGCACTTGAGACGGCTCCGGATGTTGCCCGAATCGACACAGCGCCGCTGGTGCTGGGCCGCATCCGTGCGGTCAACGGCCAGGTACTGCAGCGCAGTTCCGAGGGCCGGCGCCGTCGGGAGGCGCGCGACGAGCACAAGCTGACCTATCGTGCCAACAACATTGACAATGTCACCCTGGACCGCGGCACATGGTGGACGGTGGAGGACGCGCACCGGATGGCCCAGGTTGCCATGGAGGACAGGGAGGCGGACCAGCTCGGTCTGCAAGTGGGCGATCGCTTGACGTTCGCCATCGCCGACCGCGAACTGGAGGCGGAACTCGCCGGCATCTATAGGCAGAAAGGGATACAGACGCGCTTCTGGTTCGAGGCCATATTCTCCGACGGCGCGCTCGATCCGTTCATCTACCGCTACGTCGGCGCGGCCTATATGAGCGACGCCGCCGCGCTGGCAGTACAGAAACGGGTCGCAGGTACCGCGCCCAACGTCATCACGGTCCGCACCGCATCCATCCTCGAGAGCGCACGCGAACTGCTGGGCAAGGCAGTGGCTGGATTAGCCACCATCGCAGTGGTAAGCCTCGGCGTCAGCCTGCTCGTCCTGAGCGGCGTCATGGCGACCAGTCGCACGCGCCAGGTGCACGACGCAACCATCCTGCATTCATTGGGTGCGCGGCTGGGAGCGATCGCGCTTAGCCTTCGGATAGAGTACACCCTGCTGGCGCTGATCACGTCTCTGTTTGCTATCGTCGCGGGGTCGGCGATTGCTGTTCCCCTTCTCACCTACCGTCTGAAACTGTCGGCGGACGTCCCGCTGCTGCTCGGCGTGCTGGTGGCCGTGGGCGTAAGCGGACTGTGCCTGAACCTCGGTGCACGCTACCTGCTTAAGCGACTGCAGCTCAACCCTGCAATGCTGCTACGCAGCGGCGGTTAGTTGAATGTACGTGTGGCAGGGCACCTTTACTTTCGGCACCGGAAATGCATGCTTCAGACCCCAGCAATCGTAACGTATAGCTCCGAACAATACTGGACTGGAACTCACGATCAACGCAAGCCCGTTCCACTTGTCTGGAACAACGACCCGATTGGTATATGATCCCAAGGGCCTGAACGGCACCTGATTCGAGAATCCATGACAAAAACATCTTTACATATGCGGCATAATCTTCTTGACACCCGTCGACCCCGCTCCAGCCCTTTCCCGGGCCCTTCAAGACTTCGCTCCTCGAATTAGCACCACCAACTCAAGCAACTCCACGACCCGAAAATACGAGCGCCCGGCCGACACCACCACAAACGGATCATCGGCCTGCGATCAATGCGCCAGCAGCTCTATAGGCGTGCTCTCGGGGAAGGTCGAACCTGGTGCCCTCGTCTGCCGCCCCTGCTAATTCCCTGTTAATACCTATCCTTGATTCGAAAATCTAGGAAGGAAAACGACCAATTGTCGGCAGGGTAGGGCGGTTGTCAGGCGACAATGTCCTCTACTTCTGAATCAACCTTGCTTCGAATTTAATATCGCCAGCATCGTTAACGATGCAAACGTTTACCGAACGTAAAGATACATCGAGTGCTGCATAGTAAGTCATGGCTTTCTCCCATCGTGTCGCTCGTGTCTTACGATTCTAATTGGGAGAAAGACCTCTAACTGCCCGCCCGACTACTAATGCTTTCGAGATGGGTGTTCAAGATCGATATCGAAACCTGTGAGCAGTGCGGCGGCACCGTCAAAGTGATCGCCTGTATCGAAGAACCGGAGGTCGTAAAACGGATTCTGGACCATCTTCAAAACCGCAGCGAAACGCCCGACCCGAGTCTCATCCGGTCCGCGCACCGCCCGTGAGCACATTGCTGGCGAACGGCATAGCGGTTGTCCTTCTTATCGGCGCATTCGACGTCCTGGTGTCGCTATTCCAGAACGATCAGGATGCGCTTTATGACCGCCCGACGTCGACGTCACTCGTTGCGGATCTCGGCACTGTCCCACGCTTCACAGCGATTCGTAATAAGCGATCATCTTTTGGCGCGTCGCCGCATCCGGCAAGTGGCCGAACCCGGCGCCCATGTTGTCAATCATGTGGCGCACCTTCGAGGTCGCAGGAATGGCGCAGGTCGCCGCGGGATGAGAGACAGTGAATTTCAAGAAGAACTGGCCCCAGCTGTGAATATCGAGCTCCCCGGCCCAGGGCGGCAAGGGTTTGCCCTTGACCCGGCGGAACAGACCACCTCCTTGATACGGGCGGTTGATCAAGGTGGCGATGCCCCGGTCTGCGGACAAGGGCAACAGACGCTTCTCCACCTCGCGATTGGCGATACTGTAGGTAAACTGCACAAAATCAAACGGTTCTATACGCAGAATCTGTTCGAGCTCGCCATGATCGCGGCCATGTGAGGTGGTGATGCCGATATAGCGCACCTTCCCTTCTGCCTTCCACGCCTTCAAAGTCTCCAGATGGGTTGCCCAGTCGACGAGATTGTGAATCTGCATGAGATCGAATACCTCGACGCCCATGCGCCGCATCGAGCGCTGCATCTGCGCAATGCCCTGTTTCTTACCCCGCGTCCACACCTTGGTGGCGGCAAACAGTGCGTTCTTGTTCCGCACTTTCTTCAGCAAGTCGCCGATGACCTGTTCCGACGAACCGTACATGGGCGACGAGTCGATCACCGCGCCGCCGCCATCAAAAAACGCCTGCAGCACCTGTATCAGATGGACACGCCCCTGCACATCGTCCCCCACATCAAACGTCTGCCACGAACCCATGCCGATCACCGGCAGCAATTCGTCCGATGACGGTATCTTTTTCTTGATCGGTGATCGTTCCATGGTAGGCGCGAGCCGCGGCGTCAATATCAGTGCCGGCCCCAATGCAAGCAGTGACCTTAGAAATGTTCGTCGATAAAAGTTTGTTATATCATGCATTTTCCTTTACCCGTCTAACGCGCCACGACGGCAAAATGTAGAGTTTACAGAGAAAACCATTCCGTAGCAGTGCAAGGACGCAGTAATCCGCGCTGGATCTCCCGTTCGGTGTCGCGTTCATATTCCCCAGCACACTCCGTTGAGATGGAAAGCTCCGCCAACTCCCTGCCGTCCACGCCCACCTCGTCAGCCAGGGCTATGATGGTGTCGCGGTCAGCGATATTGACGAAGCGTTCGCCGCCCAGGTAACTGTATGGCGCTACGGGGATGAGGTAATAATCTACTACACGGCTCATGGCACAGGGTCTCCACTGGTAGAATCGGTGAAAATGCTTCGGTGACGATCCATGTCGGAACTCACTACAATCGTAACATCACCCCATGCTCATGCACTAAACGATCCTTGGTGATCTCGGTCGACTGCTGATGAAACATATTAAGCGCAAATTAGCTATCGTCACCGCGCTGTGTCTACCGGCGCTGCTATGGATACCGCTCGAATTCGCCCACGCGGAGATCGGCGCCGAGCACGAGAACATGGCCCTGGTGGGACATCATCCCCTCCATGGCCGCAGCGCGTATCAACCCGTCATCCAGGAAC
>CAMYOI010000138.1 GCA_947259955.1 uncultured Gammaproteobacteria bacterium | reverse complement strand
ATATCGGGGCCCCGCACGGGTCGGACATCTCAACCATTTCAATGCAATCAAGGAGTTCTTGCGGCACAGAGCAGCGTTCGTTCCGCTGTTCAGGCGGCGGCTCCACGGTAACCCGTGATTTGACTCGCCGCCGCGGCAGGATCAGGCTACTTTTGTGCCCGCCGAGTCGCTCAATGCCTGGGCCTTGTCGGTATATTCCCAGGTAAATTCAGGATCAGATCGTCCAAAATGGCCATAAGCCGCGGTGCTTCTGTAAATCGGGCGCAGAAGATCGAGTTCCTGAATGATCGCCTTGGGGCGCAGGTCGAAGTGCTCGCGAATCAGGGATTCGATTTGTTCCTCCGGCAACGCGGCGGTTCCGAATGTATTCACCATCAGGGATACCGGTTGTGCTACCCCGATCGCGTAGGCTACCTGTACCTCGCATCGATCGGCCAGTCCGGCGGCAACCACATTCTTTGCAACGTGCCTGAGGGCGTATGCGGCGGAACGATCGACTTTTGAGGGATCTTTGCCGGAGAACGCACCGCCGCCGTGATGCGCGGCGCCGCCGTAGGTATCCACGATGATCTTCCGCCCGGTCAGACCGCAGTCGCCCACCGGTCCGCCAACCACGAATCGGCCGGTGGGATTTACCAGGTATTTCGTCTCGCTGCCGACCATGCCTGATGGAAGCACCGGCTTGATGATCTCCTCGATCACGGCCTCGGCCAGGTCCTTGTGATCAATATCGGGCGTGTGCTGAGTGGACAGCACAACGGTATCCACCGCGACGGGTTTGCCGTCCTCGTAGCGAACGGTGAGCTGTGACTTTGCGTCGGGGCGCAGCCACCATAGCTTACCCGATTTTCTGACGACTGATTGCTGTTTTACCAGCCGGTGCGCATAGTCGATGGGGAACGGCATCAGGCTGTCGGTTTCATTGCAAGCGTAGCCAAACATGAGGCCCTGGTCTCCAGCGCCCTGGTCCAGGTCCAGTCCCTCGCCCTCGTTCACGCCCTGGGCGATATCAGCGGACTGCTTGTCGAGGGAGACGATCACCGCGCAGGAGTTTGCATCGAATCCCATATCGGACGAGTTGTAGCCGATTTCGTTCACGGTTTTCCGGACAACTTCGGTATAGTCCGCATTCGTTCTCGAGGTGATTTCTCCGGAGAGGACAACCATTCCGGTGTTGATCAAGGTCTCGCACGCGACCCGCGATAGCGGATCTCCATCCAGCACACGGATTCCGAGGTGAATAAATGGCTGCGCGACATGAGTGTTGGCTCCCGTTTAAAATGTTTTTAGATCAGAGCAGGACATTCTAGCAGGATTAGGAATTATCGTTATATTGGTAATAACTGCGGATTCCCGGCGGGGGCACGTGCTCCATCACCGGATTTGGACGCCCGGATCCCAAGACAAAATTTCGACAGTATGAAAAATTCCACAAATTTCAAAAGGTTAGAGCGCCGGTTGCAGAGAATGGCCGGCAAGGCGATTGAAACTTTTCGCATGATAGAGGAATCGGATGTAGTCATGGTATGTTTGAGCGGTGGCAAGGATTCCTATACCCTGCTGGAGATCCTGCGCGCATTGCAAGCCCGCGCGCCCATATCGTTCGAACTGATTGCTGTCAATCTCGATCAGAAACAGCCCGGATTCCCGGCTAGTACGTTGCCTGAGTACCTGAAGTCGATCGGCGTGGATTTTAAGATAGTCGAGGAAGACACCTACAGCATCGTCAAAGACAAGATCCCGGCAGGCAAAACGATGTGTTCTCTGGCACTGGGTCATCACCGCGAGGATATTCTGGAGACGTTTTTTCTGAACCTGATGTTCGGAGGTCGGTTGAAGGCCATGCCGGCCAAGCTGCGCTCGGATGACGGACGGCATGTGGTGATCCGCCCGCTGTCATACTGCGCGGAAAACGATATTGCGCGATACGCCCGCGCCAGGCAATTCCCGGTTATCCCCTGCGACCTCTGCGGTTCCCAGGAAAACCTGCAGCGCCAGGCGATCAAGGCGATGTTGAACGAGTGGGAAAAAAATACCCCGGGGAGAAAGGAAATAATTTTTCAGGCACTGGCCAGGGTCACGCCCACTCACCTCATGGATCCCGGACTGTTCGACTTCAGGTCACTTGCCGCCACGTCCATAACGGAAGCGGCTCCGGTTGTGGCTGATGCGAGTAGGCAATTTTCGACGCGATGAAGCTGTCACGCAGAAGTATCCTGGTTCTGATGTGCTGCGGGATCGCCGGGGTTCTAGCCCCGGCCGTCCAGGCGGTTTTACGCTATCCGCCCCCTCAGTTCACTCCCGAAAAGGCGCCCGTCGACAGCGGGGATGCGGCGGGGAGTCTATTCCGGGCGAGCGCCAGAGGAGCGGTATTCCAGGGCCGTGACGGCGCTCGTTTCGTTTTTCGCGCATTCGCACCCGAGCCGGAAATCACCGTGCAGGGCTCCGCAGATGGTGAATGGCATGTCGAGGTACGCAACTTACATCCGGAAGCGATACTCTCGAGCGGTACTTCGGATCTGGTTGAGACTAAAAGTAATCTGGCGAGGACGGTAAGCGGTACGGCCGCCGAATCGAGTTTCCGCTTTCACTTCCCTGAAAGGGAGCGTTATCGCTTCGCCGCTATCGGCGATACCGGCGGCGCCAGTGAGTTGCGCTGGGTGCTCGCGCGAGCCGATGCACTTGGCGCCGACTTTGTCCTGCACCTGGGAGATTTCAACTACGGCAAGGGTGACTACCTGGGATCGGTGGCCGCGTTCGACGCAGCCAGGATCCCAACCTATGTCGCCATCGGCAACCACGATTTCTACGAGGGCTTCAACTCCATCCACCAGCTGTTCAGACAGCAAGTCGGACCGAGGAATGCGTCATTCGAGTTGGGCGGCGTGATGTTCGTCAATATCGATACCGCCGCCGGGTTCATTCCCCCGGGCGGTGGCGCAAGAGGTGAGTTTCTTGGCGCCCTGGAACGCCGGGAGCATATAAAAGACGTGGTGGTGTTTACACACAAACCGTTGAAAGACCCGAGACAGGAGGAGAGCCACAGTATTCCGGGCCTGGAGTACGGTTTCCTGCGCGGGGAGCTGAAACGCTTGGGAGCAGACACCGTCGTTGCGGGGCACATCCACATCAAGGAAGACTTTGAAGACGACGGGATCCGTACTCTCATCTCGGGCCAGGGGCTGGCGCACGCCGACCTGATCGTCGACCGGCCCATCGCGGAAATACTCCTGGCCGATGTGACGCCCGACGCAAACAAAGTCGATTATCACTGGGCCCCGCTCGAAATGCCTTTCGAGCTGCACTGCAATCCAAGGGCCTGGGAGGTCCTGGTGGCCCTAGACAAACCCGGTGTGCTGAGGCAGTTGAAGGAAATCTGCGCCAAGCCATAGCCGCCTGGTAAGAAATACGGGCTAGTCCAGCCCCAGTTCCTTGAGCTTTCGCGCCAGCGTGTTCCGGCCCCAACCAAGACGCTTCGCGGCTTCCTGCTTGTGCCCGCCGGTGTGTTCGATGGCGGCGGCCAGCAATGTTCGCTCGAAACTACGTCCGAGATCGGTGACCAGGTTGGTTTCGTTGCGACGCAGTTTCTGATCGGCCAATTTACGCAGTTGACGCTGCCAGGAGTCTTCTTCGTCGTCAAACGTTACCGCTCTGATCTCAACCGGCAACTGATCATGATTCACGATCTGCCCGGATGCCATGACGGTGATCCACCGGCACACGTTCTCGAGCTGGCGCACGTTGCCGGGCCATTGAAAATGACATAGTGCGTTTATCGCGTCCGGAGTCAGGCGTTTCCGTTCCACGTCGAGTTCCCCGGCCGTTTTTTCCAGAAAATGTTCGGCCAGCAGGGGAATGTCCTGGACACGGTCACGCAGCGGCGGCAATGCAATGTGAATGACATTCAGCCGGTGAAAAAGATCCTCCCTGAAACGCCCTTCGGCAACGCGCTTGACCAGATCCTGGTTGGTAGCCGCGACGATGCGTACGTCAACCTGGATCTGCTCACGGCCGCCGACACGATAGAACTGTTCGTCCGAAAGGACCCGGAGCAGGCGTGTTTGGAGTTCGGATGGCATGTCACCGATCTCGTCCAAAAACAAGGTGCCTTCATGGGCCTGTTCGAAGCGCCCGCTGTGCTGTTTGATCGCGCCGGTAAATGCCCCTTTCTCGTGCCCGAACAATTCTGATTCTAGCAATTGTGCTGGGATGGCCGCCGTATTGATGGCAATAAAGGGTTTGTTCGAGCGGGGGCTGTGGCGATGAAGTGCTTGGGCGACCAGTTCCTTACCAGTCCCGGATTCTCCCCAGATAAGCACATTGATGTGCGAATTGGCCAGTCTGCCTACAGCCCGGAATACTTCCTGCATCGCGGGCGCCTCGCCGACGATTTCCGCGGGAGGAGGTGAATCGTCGTCGTCGTGGACTTGCTGTTCCCTGAACGCCATCGCCCTTCTAATCGTGGTGATGGCATCGTCGACGTCAAATGGCTTGGGCAGATACTCGAATGCCCCGCCCTGGTAGGAAGCGAGTGCGCTGCCAAGGTCCGTATGAGCGGTCATCACGATGACGGGCAGGTCCGGCGCTCGGTCCCGGATTCGATTTAGAAGCTCCAGGCCATCGATACCCGGCATGCGGATGTCGGTGATGATCGCATCCGGCTGCGTATCTAACAGACGGTCTTCGATCTGGTTGCCATCTTGGAATACCTCGGCTTCGATTTCCGACTGTTCGCACGCCTTTTTCAGCACCCAGCGAATCGACGCGTCATCGTCCACGATCCAGACTTTAGCCGGCATACTGTGGGTCCTTTGATTGGAATGGAAGCAGCAGCACGAATCGAGTGTGGCCGGGTTCGCTGTGGAACTGGATGGTTCCGCCGTGCTTGCTGATGATATCCTGTGCAATGGTCAGACCCAGCCCCGAACCGTCCGCACGGCCGCTCACCATTGGGTAGAAAACGCGCTCCTGCATGTGCTCCGGAATGCCGGGCCCACGATCTTCGATTTCCACTTTGAGGACGCATCGATGCCACTGATGTCCGGAATATACCGATCGCTCGATTCGCGTGCGGAAAGTGATCTCGCCACGGTCTCCCATCGCTTCAACCGAGTTGCGGGTAATATTGAGCAAGGCCTGAACCAGCTGGTCCCGGTCCCCCCGCAGCTCCGGCAGACTGGGGTCATAGTCTTGAATAATCGTCAGGCCCTCCTGGATCTCGGCCAGGATCAGTTTGCGAATATGGGCCAGCACTTCGTGGACGTTGACCGATTTGTGGCTAATTGGATTGAATGAACTCATCATCCGGTCCACCAGGTTTCGCAGCCGATCCGCCTCGTGGATGATGATGCGGGTGTATTCCTTGTTTCCCCGATCCGAGAGTTCGCGTTCCAGCAGTTGTGCCGCGCCGCGCAGGCCGCCCAGAGGGTTTTTGATCTCGTGCGCGAGGCCGCGAAGGACATCGCGGCTGGCGTCGTACTGATCTTCGCGGTAGCGGTTCTTCGCAATATCCAGAAAACCGTCGACTTGAAACAGTTCGATCAGTACATGCTCCCCCTGCGATGTTGCAAGCGGTGTTGCGGTGCAGTCGACCGTGATGCTGCGGTCGGAAGACAGGGTCAGGGAGACATCATGCGCTGTCACCGGCTGCTGCATGGAACGCGCTTTGTCCACCGGCCGGAGTAGTGCACCGGATTCAACGGGTACTAGCGCCGACAAGGGCCGGTGATGCGCTTGTTTGGCGCTGATGCCGAACATCGACTCACCGGCCGGGTTCATGGTCAGTACCCTGATCTGCTCATCGCAGGTCAATACCGCGGTGTTGAGACGATCCAGGATCGTTCGCGCCTCTTGCTCGGACTCCATTACTCCACAGTTACGGTCGACACTATCGGCGCACCATTTTAGTGCAAATACGGTTACAGCGCCCCCTCAACGAGGGGGCGAGAGCGGTTGCGCATGTCAGCTGCTGTAGTACATATCGAACTCGATCGGGTGAGACGACATTCTCAGATTTGTCACCTCTGCCATCTTGAGCTCGATATAGGCATCTAGGGTATCGTCAACGAACACACCACCGGCTTTGAGGAATTCCCGGTCCTTGTCCAGAGCCTCCAGCGCGACATCCAGCGAGTGGGCGACGGTCGGGACCCTGGCTTCTTCTTCCGGTGGCAGGTCATAAAGGTCCTTGTCGTAAGATTCTCCTGGATGGGTCTTGTTCAGTATGCCGTCAAGTCCCGCCATGAGCATCACTACGAATGTGAAATAAGGATTACCCGCCGAATCGGGGAATCGAATCTCCACGCGCCTTGCCTTGGGGTTGGCGACATGGGGTATACGGCAGGAAGCAGATCGGTTGCGCGCCGAATAGGCAAGCAGAACGGGCGCTTCGAATCCGGGCACGAGTCGTTTGTAGCTGTTCGTCGTGGAGTTCGTGAACGCATTGATCGCGCGGGCATGCTTGAAGATCCCGCCAATGTAGTACAAGGCGGTTTCACTCAGGCCGCCGTACTCGTCACCGGAGAATATGTTGTCTCCGTCCTTGAAAAGAGACTGATGAACGTGCATGCCACTGCCATTATCGCCAACCAGCGGCTTGGGCATGAAGGTGCCCGACTTGCCGTGCTGATGAGCAACGTTGTGCACGCAGTATTTATAGATCTGCAGTTCATCCGCTTTGCGGACCAGGTCATTGAACACCATGCCGATTTCACACTGCCCGGCGGTACCCACCTCGTGGTGGTGGACTTCGATACCGAGACCCATTTCAGCCATCGCCAGGCACATCGCCGAGCGGATATCCTGCAGTGAATCCACCGGCGGGACCGGAAAATAACCACCCTTGACGCCGGGCCGGTGTCCCAGGTTCCCTTCCTCATAGAATTTCCCGGTGTTCCAGGATGATTCACTGGAATCGATTTCGTAGAAAGCGCCGCTCATATCAACGTTCCAGCGCACGTCATCGAATACGAAGAACTCGGCCTCGGGGCCGAAATACGCGGTATCGGCAATCCCGGTTGATTTCAGGTACGCTTCAGCCCGCTTTGCGATGGATCTCGGGTCCCTCTCATAGCCCTGCATGGTGGCGGGTTCGATAACGTCGCAGCGCAAGATCAGGGTACGGTCCTGCATGAAGGGGTCGATTACGGCGGATTTGCTGTCCGGCATCAGGATCATGTCCGATTCGTTGATGCCTTTCCAGCCAGCGATGGACGAACCGTCGAACATCTTGCCGTCATCGAACGTTGATTCGTCAACCACGCTGGCCGGCACAGAGACGTGCTGTTCTTTTCCTTTCGTGTCGGTGAAGCGATAGTCGACGAATTGAATCTTTTCGTCCTTAATCATCTTGAGTACGTCAGAAGCTGACATTTGATTTTCCTCGTTGAATCTAAAGTGTTTGAGCAATACATGAATTGGTGCAATTCGCTAACAAGCAGTTTTCATGCCAGACATGTTGACCGCGGGATTAGCGGGATACGGGCGTCCTGGAGGATCGAGCGGGCCGCGACTGCACCATTGTAATGCAAAGACCCGGAAACCGTGCACATTTTCAGTGCGACAGGACACTAGTAAATGGTAATAAGAGAAAGGTGTCGAACCCGCTGGTCCAGGCAGCTTGAAATGTAATTTCTTGGACAAGTTGAGAAAATCAAAAGAGCCCTTACGGGCTCCTCTGATATTACGCCTCAGGCGCTTAGGCCTACTCCTCCTCGGTGACTCGGGCATGTGCCCAGCCAGCGGAATAAACCATATAACAAAACCGGTTTTCTGTCTAACACTTTCGAAACGTCTGAATTCATCGAACGGACGTATCTGAAAAATCTCTTTTAAATCAACACTCAGGGTATAATTCCCCACCCCGGCGGGATTGTCTCCCGCCCCCCAAGCAAGCGTAATCGATGACGTTTCAAGACCTTATACTCTCGCTGCAACATTACTGGGCCGATCGGGGCTGCATGCTCATGCAGCCATACGATATGGAAGTCGGCGCAGGTACGTTCCACCCCGCAACCTTTCTCGGTGCGGTGGGACCTGAACCCACGAAAGCGGCCTATGTGCAGCCTTCACGGCGCCCTACCGACGGGCGTTACGGCGAAAATCCGAACCGCCTGCAACACTACTTTCAATTTCAGGTGGTGATCAAGCCGTCCCCGCTCGATTTCCAGGACCTTTATCTTGGCTCGCTGGCGCAGCTGGGCATTGATTTTCTCAAAGACGATGTGCGGTTTGTCGAGGATGACTGGGAGTCTCCGACCCTTGGGGCGTGGGGTCTGGGCTGGGAAGTCTGGCTGAACGGAATGGAAGTGAGTCAATTCACCTACTTCCAGCAGGTGGGTGGCTTGGACTGCCGTCCGGTCACGGGTGAGATAACCTATGGTCTGGAACGCATCGCATTGTATCTGCAGGGTGTCGATAGCGTGTTCGATCTGTTGTGGACCACGGGTTTCAGCTACGGGGATATCTATCACCAGAACGAGGTAGAGCAGTCGAAGTTCAATTTCGAATACGCAGCCGTGGATGAACTGTTTCACAGCTTCGATTCATTCGAACGGGACTGCCGGCATTTGACGGAAGTGGGGCTGCCTTTGCCGGCTTATGAAAAAGTGCTCAAGGCATCACACACGTTCAATCTGCTGGAGGCACGTCATGCTGTCGGCGTGACCGAAAGGGCACGTTACATAGCGCGGGTAAGGGCAATGGCTAAAGCGGTAGCAGAAGGCTACTACACCAATCGGGAACAACTCGGTTTCCCAAGGGGAAAGCTCGAGAGCGACGCAGATGTCTGAGTTAACCGGCGCCAGTCTGCTCGTCGAGATCGGTACCGAGGAGCTTCCGCCCAAGGCGCTGCGTAGGTTGGGCGAGGAGTTTGCAGCCGGTTGCCATGCCGCGCTCAAGAAAGTTCAGCTAGTTACGGAGCAGAGCTCATTCAGATGGTTTGCCACCCCCCGACGTCTGGCCGTATGGGTATCCTATGTCGAGACCCGCCAGCCCGACCAGACCGTTGAGCGCCGTGGACCGTCTCTGGCCGCCGCGTTCGATGGCGAGGGCAATCCTACCAACGCCGCGCTAGGCTTCGCCACGTCCTGTGGTACGGATGTCGGTGCGCTGGAACGCGTTCAGACGGAAAAGGGGGAATGGCTGATCCATCGGCGGCTCACCAAAGGCGAATCTGCCCACACATTGATTCCTTCGTGCATAGAGCGTGCCCTGAAACAGCTGCCAATCCCCAAGCGCATGCGATGGGGGAATCTCGAGTCCGAATTCGTGCGGCCGGTGCACTGGCTGGTCGTTCTCCACGGAGACGGCGCGATCGAGACGGAAATCCTATCCGTTCGTTCGGGTGCCACTACCCGGGGGCACCGATTCCTCTGCCGGGAACCTCTGCATTTGTCCCACGCGGATGACTATGAGCGCGTGCTGCTCGAGCAGGGAGCGGTTGTGCCGGATTTCGAAGTGCGGAAGCTGCGCATCGAACAGCAGGTGTATGAGCTGGCACGGGAAAACAATGGCAAAATTCATCCGGATGACGACCTGATGGAGCAGGTCACCGGACTGGTGGAATGGCCTACGGCACTGATCGGAGGATTCGATAGCGAATTTCTGGAAATGCCGCCCGAGGTTCTGGTGTCTTCCATGCGCGACCACCAGAAGTACTTCAGTGTTTACGGCAAGGAAGGCAACTTGTTGCCCTGTTTCATTACCGTCAGCAATATTGAAGCTAGCCCTCCGGACCGCATCCGTCAGGGCAACGAAAGGGTGCTCCGGGCCCGGCTCGACGATGCCCGTTTTTTCTGGGATTCCGATCGAAGCACTACGCTTGAGCAACACGGTACGCGGCTCGGTCAGGTTCTGTTCCACCGCAAGCTGGGCAGCGTGGCGGACAAGGTCGAGCGGCTGAAGCGTCTCGCGTGCGCGTTTGCCCCGAGCGCCGGCGCCGATACCGAGCAGTGTGTACGCGCGGCCCAGCTCATCAAGGCTGATCTCGTTACCGACATGGTCGGCGAATTTCCCGATTTACAGGGTGTCATGGGCAGTTACTACGCGCGCAACGACGGAGAACCGGAAGAGGTCGCCAGGGCTTGTTCTGATCACTATCTGCCCAGGGTCTCCGGAGACAGCCTGCCCGGTACGCCGGTCGCGACGGTGCTGGCTGTTATCGATCGTGTCGACTCGCTGGTCGGAATATTCGGAGCGGGCGAGGAACCAAGCGGCGACAAGGACCCCTTCGCTCTGCGCAGGGCGGCGCTTGGTGTGCTTCGGTTGTTGATTGAGAGAAAATTGGACATTGGGTTGCGGGCGCTGCTCGACGAAGCCGCCGCTGTCTATCGAACGAGTGGAGCAATCGAGGATTGCGATTCGCGAACCGTCGACAGGGTTCTGGAGTTCATTAACGACCGGCTGCGGTCGTATTATCTGGATCAGGGTTTCGGCGCCGATGAAATCGCGTCCGTGGCCGCCGGCAATCCGCCGATGCCCCTCGATTTCGATCGCCGGCTGAGGGCCGTAGCCAAGTTCCGCAACCTGGAGAGCGCCTCAAACCTCGCGGCGGCCAACAAAAGGATCGGCAATATCCTGCGCAAGGCGGAAGATCAGGTGCCCGATGATTTTGACTTGCGGCTGGTCGTGGACGACGCTGAAAAAAACCTCGCGAACCGTTTGTTGGAG
>CAMYOI010000137.1 GCA_947259955.1 uncultured Gammaproteobacteria bacterium | reverse complement strand
CTCCGGATAACCTTCGTTAGTCGCTGCCGATGAGTGCTTTAGCCTGTGCGATCCAGTCCTCGCGTTCGATGCGGCCCTTCAAATCCAGATCCTCGCCCAGCTTCTCGAGGTTCGCCTCGGTAAGTGCGGCTATCTGGCCCACCGTCGTGTAACCCGCCTCCTCGAGCTTTCCGGCAATGACCTTGCCGATACCGCTGAGCTCGGTCAGCGGCCTGTCTTTTACGGGAATGTCGCTTTGTTCGGACGCCGTCGGCGCCGATTCGTCTGCATCAGCAGGCGCAACTTCGGTAGCCGTATCCTCCGCGGCCGTACTTGCCTGGTCGGGCTCCGCGTCCGCAGCGGCGGTCAATTCCGGCACGGGAGGCCGTGCCTTTGCCGCAGCTTTCTTCGTGGTGACGGCAGCCTTGCTCTTGACGACCTGTCCGGATTCGTCGACCTCGATGTATTCCTCACCCTCGTCAACCACCTCGATGCGGGCGGTTTTGCGTCCTTCAAGGATCGCGTCCGCCGCACATTCCACATAGAGGCGAATAGCCCGGATGGCGTCGTCATTGCCTGGGACAACGTAATCTATGCCATCGGGAGTACAGTTCGTATCCACAACCGCGACGACGGGGATGCCGAGTTTGTTAGCCTCCGCCACGGCGATATATTCCTGTTTGACGTCGATCACGAACAAGATGTCCGGCAGGCCCGGCATATCCTTGATGCCGGCAAGGCTGCGGTCCAGCTTTACCCTTTCACGCTCGAGTCTCAACCCCTCTTTCTTGCTCAGCTTTTCGAATCCGCCTTCGGCAGCGTCGGTCTCCAGTTCCTTGAGACGCTGAATGGAATTCTTTACCGTCTTGAAATTGGTCAGCATGCCTCCCAACCATCGGTGATTGACATAGGGGCAACCGCAGCGCTCCGCAGCCTCTCTCACCTGCTTGCCGGCCGCGCGCTTCGTTCCGACGAACAAGATCGTGCCGCCGTTGGAGGCCATCTGACCAAGGAAATTCATTGCATCCTTGAACATGGGCAGCGTGTGTTCCAGATTCAAGATGTGGATCTTGCTGCGCTCACCGTAGATAAAGGGGCGCATTTTTGGCGACCAATAGCGAGTCTGGTGGCCGAAATGGACGCCAGCTTCCAACATCTGGCGCATGGTGACGTTCGACATGTTCAATTCTCCGTTCGGGTTTAGTCTTGCCACACGTACTCGGGCGCCGACCCCCGAAGGAGCAACCCAGGCCACCGATTTTGAGGTACGCAAGCGGCTTTGAAGCGCGCGCTTTATATCAGAGTGTCGATTATGGGGCAAACCCGCGTGATGATACGGCACAGGCCGCACCCGGTGCCGCGCCAGTCTGCGGTTCCGCAATAAAATGGTGTAGGATTCGTCTTTTTCGAGGAAATCGATCTCTTACATGGCCATCACCATCAAAACACCGATGGAAATAGAGCGAATGCGCGTGGCCGGCCGGCTGGCGGCGCAGGTGCTGGACATGATCGAACCTTTCCTGAAAGCCGGCATTTCCACCGGGGAACTCGATGAGATCTGCCACCGCTACATCGTGGAAGAACTGGACGCCATTCCCGCCCCCCTCAACTACCGTGGGTTTCCAAAATCCATATGTACTTCGGTTAATCACGTGATCTGCCATGGCATCCCCGGCAACAAAAAACTCAAAAAAGGTGACATCATCAACATCGATATCACCGTTATCAAGGACGAGTTTCACGGTGACACCAGCCGGATGTTCTGCATCGGTGAACCCTCGGTGCTGGCAAGACGCATCACCGAAGTCAGCAGGGAGTGCATGTTGAAAGGCATCGAGAAGGTCAGGCCCGGCGCCCGACTCGGGGATATCGGGCACGTTATTCAAACCCACGCCGAAAACCATAACTTTTCCGTGGTCAGGGAGTACTGCGGTCATGGCATCGGCAGACAGTTCCATGAAGACCCTCAGGTACTCCATTACGGAACGGCCGGCACCGGCCCTGAGCTGGTACAGGGCATGACCTTCACCATCGAGCCGATGATCAACGCAGGCAGAAAGGAGACCCGGCTCCTTTCGGACAACTGGACCGTCGTCACCCGAGACCACAGTCTGTCCGCCCAGTGGGAGCATACGATCCTGGTCACCGAGGAAGGGCACGAAGTATTGACCCTGTCACCCAGTGGACAGAGCTAGCAGCCCGCCCGAGACAATTTGAACATCGTGTACTTCTCCCGCAATAAGCTGATCAACCACAAGAGGTTCGAATTCCTTCTCAAGCAAACCAACGAGCCGCTGAGTCTGTTCCGGGAGACCCTCAAAGCCGGTCGTGAGACTTTAAGAACGCACCATCGGCGCGGCGCGTCGTCACAGGACATCGTGCATCACCATGCCTGGTTCGTCGATCAGCTCCTGCATTATGCCTGGGCCCACTTTCAGGAATCATTGAAACCATCCATCGACATGGCGCTGATCGCTGTCGGCGGTTATGGACGGGGCGAACTGCATCCCTACTCCGACGTCGATCTGCTCATACTGCTGCCGAAGGACGACTACCAACAGATCAGCCCGTTTACAGAGGCATTGTTGCGCTTTCTCTGGGATATCGGATTGGAAGTCGGGCACAGCGTACGCTCCGTAAAGGACTGCGTGAGTGCGGCCAAAGCCGACATCACCGTAGCCACAAATCTCATGGAAGCCCGTCATCTCGAAGGCGACGTCGGTCTCCTGCCCAAGATGCGACGAAGGACGGAACCGAACGAACTATGGGCGCCGCACAAGTTTTATGAAGCAAAGCTGGCGGAACAAGAGGCCAGATACCGTAAATACAACGAAACCGCCTATAACCTCGAGCCCAACATCAAGGAAGGACCCGGCGGACTGCGTGATCTGCAGACCATCAGCTGGATAATTCAGCGCCGTTATGGCGTTACCGATCTGCGCGGCCTGATCGACATCAACTTTCTGAACGAGGAAGAATACCGTGCACTCGTCAGGGGGCGCAATTTCCTATGGAAGTTGCGCATCGGTCTCCACTATGCCGCCAGCCGGTGCGAGGACCGTTTGCTTTTCGAGCATCAGCGGACCCTTGCGGCTGAACTGGGTTACGAGGATCGTGAAGGCAATCTAGCTGTAGAGCAGTTGATGAAAAGATATTATCGAACGGTCAAGGAACTCAGGCTGCTAAACGAGATCCTGCTTCAAACCTATGAAGAAGAGAATTCAGCGGTCAACGCACAGGGGGGCGAGTCGCTGAATGACCGTTTCCGGATCAATAACGGATATCTGGAGGCGATGGACGACCGGGT
This sequence comes from uncultured Gammaproteobacteria bacterium, assembly GCA_947259955.1. Taxonomy (GTDB): domain Bacteria; phylum Pseudomonadota; class Gammaproteobacteria; order Arenicellales; family JAANXG01; genus JAHEKE01. The sequence goes on along the minus strand of CAMYOI010000137.1, from coordinate 16,455 downwards.
TTTCGAACGCCATCCCGAGGCCATCCTGGAAACCTTTCTGCTCCTCACCGAGCATCCCGACCTCAAAGGTATCCACGCCGGTACGATACGAAAGATCCGGGCTAATACGGACAGAATCAATCAGTCTTTTCGAGACGACCCTGCGAATCATAAGCTGTTCATGACCATCATGCGTCAGCAGTACGGCATCACCCGCGTGCTGAGGCGCATGAACGCCCTGGGTGTTTTAGGCGCCTACATCCCGGTATTCGGCGGCGTCGTCGGGCAAATGCAGCACGATCTCTTTCATGTCTATACCGTGGATGCTCACTCTTTGTTCGTTGTGCGTAATCTGCGTCGATTCTTCGTCGACAGGTTCAAGGCCGAATTTCCGTTCTGCAGCCAGATCGCGTCTCAGTTGGCCAAGCCGGAGCGCCTCTACCTGGCCGGGCTATTTCACGATATCGCCAAGGGCCGTGGTGGGGACCACTCGGTGCTGGGCGAGGCCGATTCGCTCGATTTCTGCAGGCAGCACAATCTGAGCGACTACGATTCACATTTCGTGTCCTGGCTCGTCAGAAACCATCTGCTCATGTCCTATACGGCGCAGAAAGAGGATATTTCCGACACTGCCGTCATCGCGCGCTTCGTGGAAAAGGTTGGCGACCAGGAACACCTCGATAATCTCTATCTACTCACGGTGGCCGACATCCGCGCTACCAGCCCGCACGTTTGGAACGCCTGGAAGGGCAAGCTGCTGGAAGAGCTTTATATCGTCGCGACTCACGCCCTCAGCCTCGGCAAGGGCAATCCCATCCGCATGGAAGATCGCATTTCGGATGCGAAGCAAGAGGCGCAGAAATATATCAATACGGGCAATATTTCAATCGATAACGCCCATGAATTCTGGTCGTCCCTAAGGCAGGACTACTTTCTTCGTTACAATGCCGAGGAACTGGCCTGGCACGTCAACGCAATTGCAAGTACCCGGGCAATCGACCTGCCGCTGGTGGTGATTCGCCACGATTCTAATCTGGGCGCCTTCGTGTTTCTGATTTATGCGGCGGAATCCGATCCGTTCCTGTCAACGGTGACCGGCGCGTTCGAACGATTGAATCTGAGTATCACGGACGCCCGTATTCACAATACGCTGTCGGGTTTCGCACTGTACAGTTTTGTCGTCCTGACCGGAGCCGAAGAGGAAGCACAGATCAGTGAGTTGGCCGCGCTCCAGCACAAACTTCGCCGTCTCATCCTCAATCCCAATGCCGAAACACGGCCCAGGGTGACGCGAATCTCCCGCACCCTGAAGCAGTTCCCCATCGAACCCCGCGTTCGCTTCGACTCGACTCAGAGTGCGAACACCGTTATGGAAGTGGTCGCCCAGGACCAGCCGGGGCTCCTGCACAGGGTAGCTCGATGTTTGTGGTACTGCAGGGTAAAGCTTGTGAGCGCGAAAATAGGAACATTCGGTGAACGCGCCGAGGACGTTTTCATCATCACCGACCGCGATGGAAACCCGGTGAAAGATTCCGCCACGCGGGATTGCCTGTCCAGCCGGATCGAAGACGCCCTTTCAAGCGGTGAGCGCAGTCAATCTACAAAAGGCGCCGCCGCAATCTAATATCAATACCTGCGGGAGACTGATGAGCATGCTGGAACAAGTCATCGAAGAAGCATTCGAGAACAGGAGCCGGATCAGTCCCAGTACGGTCGATCCTGCGGTAAAGGATGCCATTATAGAGACCATCGAGTTGCTGGACAGCGGCAAGGTGCGGGTGGCCGAAAAGCAGGACGGAAACTGGGTGGTCAATCAGTGGCTTAAAAAAGCGGTGTTGTTGTATTTTCGCATCGAAGACAACCAGGTGCTTCCAGGTGGATTCACCAACTACTACGACAAGGTCCCACTCAAGTTCCCCGGGCGCGACGATAGCAGATTCGCTTCCGATGGATTTCGCGTAGTACCCCCGGCAGTAGTCAGAAAAGGGGCGTACATCGGACCCAACGTCGTGCTGATGCCGAGCTACGTCAATATTGGTGCGTTTGTCGACAGCGGAACCATGGTGGACACCTGGGCCACCGTCGGGTCCTGTGCGCAAATTGGCAAAAACGTGCATCTATCGGGCGGTGCAGGCATAGGGGGTGTGCTGGAACCGGTACAGGCGGCTCCGACGATCATCGAGGACAACTGTTTCATTGGCGCCCGCAGCGAAGTGGTCGAAGGTGTCGTGGTGGAATCGGGGTCCGTATTGTCCATGGGTGTATTCATCGGCCAGAGCACGAAGATTCTCGACCGTGAGAGCGGTGAGATTATCTACGGTCGGGTTCCGGCGGGTTCGGTAGTGGTCGCCGGCTCGATGCCTTCACCAGATGGCAGCCACAGCCTGTATTGTGCGGTGATCGTCAAGCGGGTAGATGAAAAGACTCGCGCCAAGGTGGGAATCAACGAACTCCTTCGCGAAGACTGAATACCGCTTTACACGCCACGTAATGAATTCCGCCTATGTGTGATCAAACCCTGGAACTGGCCAATGAACTCATCGCGCTGCCCTCCGTCACCCCGGTCGACGCGGGATGTCAGCGCCTCGTGTCCGATCGGCTATCGTCCTCGGGTTTCATTGCGGAACACATGCGGTTCGGCCAGGTAGATAATCTGTGGCTGCGAAGGCATGAGCGCGAACCGTTGTTCGTGTTTCTTGGCCATACCGATGTCGTACCAGCGGGGCCGCTGCAGGATTGGCTCTTCGACCCGTTCGATCCCACCGAACGCGACGGGTTTCTATACGGACGGGGCTCCGCGGATATGAAGTCATCGATTGCGGCGTTCGTCATTGCCGCGGACGAATTCGTAGCTCAACATCCGTCTCACCGCGGATCGATCGCCATATTGCTCACCTCCGACGAAGAAGGCCCCGCTCGCGACGGGACGCGAAAGGTTATCGAGAAATTGACTTCGCGAGAAGAACACATAGACTACTGCCTGGTCGGTGAACCGACGTCACATTCACGGCTGGGCGACACCATTAAGATTGGGCGGCGCGGTTCCCTTCTCGGCGAACTCAAAGTCGTCGGCGTCCAGGGGCACGTAGCGTATCCCCATCGGGCGAGGAATCCGGTTCACGAATTCGCTCCCGCTCTGGCGGAGCTGACCCGAACCACATGGGACGACGGTAATTCCCGTTTCCCGCCGACCAGCCTGCAGATCACCGGAATGACCGCCGACGGCATCGCCGAAAATATGATACCAGGGGCTCTATCCGTAACCTTTAATTTTCGACATTCCACCGCATCCACGTCGAATACGCTGATGCAGAAATTCGAGGAAACTCTGGTCAGGCACGGCGTGAATTACGAGGTCGACTGGAGAGTTTCCGGGGTCCCGTATCTGACCGATGGCAATGAGTTGATCGATGTCGTTTCACAAGCCATACACCACGAACTGGGGATCAGGACCGAATCCTCGACCACCGGAGGAACGTCTGACGGGCGATTTGTAGCCCCGACAGGGGCCCAGGTGGTTGAGCTGGGGCCGCTGAACCAGACGATCCACAAGGTCAATGAATGTATTGCATTGGATGACCTGGAAAAGCTGCATAAAGTTTACTATCGGATCCTTGTTTCTATACTGACATAATGAGCACAAAAAAAACCGGGCAAGAAAGGACAGGAGAACACGATGCCAGTTGAAATGGTTGGCGCTTCTGACAAAGGGCTGGTACGAGAGCGCAATGAAGATGCCATCAAAATGATTCCGGACCAGGGAATCGCCATTCTGTCCGACGGAATGGGTGGCCACCTGGCGGGCAATGTGGCGTCACAAATGGCGGTCGATGTCATCGCCGAAGAATTGGGCAAGGGCCGACTCGTCCCGAACGCGCCGTTGCCCGAGTCCGCCCGTGACATGATAGTCTCCTCGCTGAGCGCGGCAAATAATGCTATTCGCGCGGTGTCGCGAAGCCGGCCCGAATGTCATGGAATGGGAGCCACCGTCGTGGTGTGCATCGTTTCCGGGCAGGTCCTGGTTTCCAATCTGGGCGACTCACGCGTCTATCTATTCGCCAACGACCGCCTGACCCAGGTCACCGAGGATCACACCGTTGCCCAGCAATATCTCAGGCAGGGAGTCATAAACGAAAGAGAAGCCCGAGTCTGGCCCGGCCGCAATTTGTTGATCAAGGGCCTCGGTATAGAATCCCGAGTCGACCCGGACATCAGCATCAGCGAATCCGGCCGTAACCAAATCTACCTGCTTTGCTCCGATGGCCTGACTGACGTGGTCAGCGACGAGGCCATTGCTGAAACAATGCGGGATGCAGCCCCCGGTGCACTGGAAACGGGTGTCAAGCGACTCATTGACATGGCAAATGCGAATGGCGGACCGGATAACATTTCTGTCATCATGATCAGGACAAACACAGGTAAAGCAGACGATGGTCGAGATCATAGTTAACCAAAAAAACACGGAGCGCACGCGCTACTCTTTCGACAGCGGAACGATTACGATCGGCCGCGGCTCCGCTAATGAGTTGCATTTGAACTCACCTACGGTTTCCGACAAACACGCACGGGTGTCACTGTTCGACGACAATTGCGTCATCCAGAGCCTCGTTCCCGGAGGCGCAGTTTTCGTCAACGGCAGTGAGATCGAGAAGGCCCGCCTTTACGATCAGGACGTCATTCAGATCGGACCCTACAAACTCAGCATCCGTGGCGACGAACTGGTACGAAATACCGTGCAGCCGGCACCGCTGGACGGCGGCGCAACGGAAGTCGAATCCGATGTCCATGATGCGCTGGACCCTCCGCCGCTTGAGGCCGGACCGGAGGAAGCAACAATCGGTTCCGGGCTAAAAGACCGTCCGGAACAGACCGCGCCCGCAGTGGAGCCGGAGCCCGACGCCGAGCAGTCCACGCCGGAAGATCTGGATCAGTCGCCGGCGCCGGAAATCATGGGCACTTTTTCATCGTTCGATGACGAGTCTCCAAAGATGGACGACTCCAACGGCGCGGCTGAACCGTCAATCGAAGAGCGCAATCTCGCTGAAGAACAGCGATCGGCCAAAGCAAGAGACACCACGCCAAAGGTTAGCCTGATATCTACCGGGGTCGACGTTCTTTCGGGCCCCGCCCAAGGCAAACGTATCATTTTCACGGGAAAATGCGCCAGGTTGGGCATAAAAGACGATACCGCGGCCACCATTAGACCGTCCCAGCAGGGGTACATGGTGTCAGCATCGAATCACTATATCGTGGTGACCCTCAACGGTAAGCGCCTGACCGACAAGCCGGAACCCCTGTCGGACGGGGACCTGATCGAGTTTTCAGAACTGAAAGCGCGTTTCTACGTCGGCCCCGACTAAAATATGGAGTCGGAGCAAAATTGCTCGAAATATTACTCCGACCTCATTTTTAGCCTCAGATAGCCGCTTTACGGCAATGATCCCTATGCCCTGGGGCATGCTGCGACTCTTGTTCTCATGCGGGATGATCGCCGACTTGAAACCGAGTTTCGCGGCCTCCTTCAACCGGTCCAGGCCGCGCTGCACCGGCCGTACCTCGCCGGCCAGACCGATCTCACCGAACACGATCATATCCTGCCTCAGCGGCTTGTCCCGCAGACTCGACACGACGGCGAGGGCCACGGCCAGGTCGGCCGCCGGTTCAGTTACCTTGATACCGCCTACCGCGTTTACAAACACATCCTGGTCGTACAATTGGTAACCGCCGTGACGATGCAGTACAGCGAGCAGCATACTCAACCGGTTGGAGTCGATTCCGACCGTCAACCGTCTTGGATTGGCGAGCGGGCTTCGATCCACCAGGGCCTGCACCTCGGCGAGCAGCGGCCGGCTGCCCTCCTGGGTAGCCAGAGTCACTCGCCCCGGAGACGGATCCTGATTGGGATTGACGAACATGGCGGAAGGGTTGCTGACCTCCCGCAGACCGCGCTCGGTCATGGCAAACACACCGATTTCGTTGACCGCGCCAAACCGGTTCTTGATTGCCCTGATCAGGCGAAACCTGCTGGACTTTTCGCCTTCGAAATAGAGGACCGTGTCCACCATGTGCTCCAGGATACGCGGACCGGCTAGCGCGCCCCCTTTGGTGACATGACCGATGAGGATCATAACCGTGTTTTCACGCTTGGCGAAGCGCACGAGCTGTGCCGCGGTTTCACGCACTTGCGCGACACTCCCGGGCGCAGATGTCAGTTGGTTGGTATACAAGGTCTGTATGGAATCGATCACGACCACCCGGGGCTTTCTCGATTCGAGACAGCCCATGACGTCTTCCAGGTTATTCTCGGTCAGCAGCGCCAGTTCGGGGGCGTCGATACCCAGGCGTCGTGCCCGCATTGCAACCTGCTGCGCGGATTCCTCGCCAGTAATGTACAGCACGGGGACGCCTTGGCTCAGGTGCGCGAGGCTTTGCAACAGCAGCGTGGATTTCCCAATGCCAGGGTCGCCCCCAATCAACACCACCGAACCTTCGACATAACCGTCGCCGAGCACCCGGTCCAGTTCGCCAATGCCGGAGCTGAAGCGTGCATCCTGTTCGATGGATACCTCATCCAGACGTTGCGCCGGCGGCACCGATCGTGGCGCGCGACGCACTGTGGACTGTTCGACACGGGACTCGACCAGCGTGTTCCAGCTTTCGCAATCGTCGCATTGCCCCACCCATTTGGGTGCCTGGGCACCGCATACGGAGCAGACGAACACAGACTTGCGTTTAGCCTGCATATCGCGTCCGGTGTCCGGGCACGTGCGGGGGAGGTTCGCCAATGATGCGAGGAACCCTGCCGGTCACTCCGCTTAGAATTTCATAGGAAATGGTGCCTGCCGAGCTCGCAATCTCCGTTGCGGTGACGTGCTTTCCCCACAATTCAACCACGTCCCCGATCTCCGCTTCGTCGAGCCCGCGCAAATCCACCGTCATCATGTCCATCGACACCCGTCCCAAAATGCCCGCTCGCTGCCCGCGGATCCATACCGGCGTCCCGCTGGGTGCGTGTCTTGGGTATCCATCGCCGTAGCCGCAGGCCACAACACCGACACGCATGTCCTCCGGGCAACACCAGTTCCCGCCATAGCCTATACGATCACCCCGTTTGAGACGATGTACTGCAATAATTTTCGAGCACAGGGACATCACGGGTCGCAAACCAATATCGTTTTCTGTTTCATCGAGCAGCGGTGTACAACCGTACATCAGGATCCCGGGGCGTACCCAGTCGTGATGGCTGCGAGGCCAGGCGCAAACACCGGCCGAATTGGCCAGGCTCCTTGAATAATCGAATGGCGCCGTGGTCCGATCGAACAGTTCGATCTGAAAATCGTTGTACGCGCTTTTACGGTCATCGGCACAGGCCAGGTGCGACATCAGGCCCGCACATTTGACATGCGCACAACTGCCGAGCCGATCCAGCACGCCGTTGACCTGCTCAGGTGGGAAGCCGATCCTGTGCATTCCACTGTCGAACTTTATCCATACGGTTAGTCGTTTTGAAACCGACGCGGTTTCGATTTGCTGTATCTGCTCCCGGCTATGGATCACAGGGATGAACCCGCGCTCGCCGATCTGATCGATCTCAGGTCGCTCGTGGAATCCAGATAGTAGGAAAATTTGCTTTTCGATGCCGGCGGATGCCAGCTCCTCGGCTTCGTCAATGCCGGCCACGGCGTACCCATCGACGAGGCTTCGTATCGACCGTGCGACGCCCACTGCCCCATGTCCGTATGCATTGGCCTTGACGACCGCCATGATCGCGGACCCCGGCGCCAGCGTGCGAACAAGCTGCAGATTTGAATGAAGTGCGTTGAAATCGACCCGAGCCCAAACGGGTCGACTCACGGATAGCCCCCGACCGACTGCGTGTTCGAGTAATTTTCGAAACGCGTGTACTCACCAAGAAATGTCAGCCGCACCGTTCCCACAGGTCCGTTGCGCTGCTTGCCGACAATGATTTCCGCAATACCCTTGTCGTTGCTGTCTTCGTTGTAGACTTCGTCCCGGTAGATAAAAAAGATCACATCGGCGTCCTGCTCGATGGCCCCCGATTCGCGCAGATCAGACATGACGGGGCGCTTGTTGGGCCGTGCTTCGAGGCTTCGATTTAGCTGGGACAACGCCACCACCGGGACATCGAGTTCCTTGGCCAGGATCTTCAGCGAGCGCGTAATCGCGGATATTTCCGTCGCCCGGTTTTCCGAACTGTCTGAAGACTGCATCAGCTGCAGGTAATCTATGACTATCATACCCAGACCGTGCTCCCGGTGGAGTCGGCGTGACCGAGTGCGGATTTCCAGGGCCGACAGAGCCGGAGAATCGTCGATATAGATCGGGAGCTCGGACAGCATACTCATCGTGCTGGTCAGACGCGGCCAGTCTTCGTCGTGCAGTTTGCCTGTGCGCAGCCGCTGCGCATTGACACGGCTCAGAGACGCCAGCAATCTCATCGCAAGCTGGGTCCCGGGCATTTCCATGCTGAAAAACGCTACCGGAATGTTCTGATCGATCGCGGCGTGCTCGATGAAGTTCATTGCCAAGGCGGTTTTACCCATGGATGGGCGCCCCGCCACGACCACCAGATCCGAGGACTGGAGGCCCGCCGTCATCTCGTCCAGATCGGTGAATCCGGTCGCCGTTCCGGTCACGGGATTCTTGGTCTCGTACAACTTCGCAACCTGATCGAGAGTCTCCTTCAACAGTCCCTTGAGGGGGGTAAACCCGCCCCGGCGACGGATGTCCTGCTGCGCAATATCGAAGACCAGCTGTTCGGCCTCGTCCAGCACTTCGGCCGGGGTCCTACCGTCCGGTCGATAGGCCTGATCGACGATTGTATTGGCCGCCGTAATGAGTCGGCGCAATATGGCGCGCTCCCTCACGATGTTCGCATAGGCCACCACGTTGCCGGTATTGGGTGTGTTCTGGGCCAGCGATCCGACGTATGCCAGCCCACCCACTCCCTGGAGCTTATTGACGTTCTCCAGCCACTCCGATACGGTAACCACATCCACCGGTTCGTTCGCGCTGCTCAGAGCGGTGATTGCGTCGAATATGATCTGATGGGCGGAGCGATAGAAGTCGGCGGCGGTCAAGATGGACATAATTTCGTCCATACGATGGTTGTCCAACATCAGGCCGCCGAGCACCGATTGTTCGGCTTCCAGCGCCTGGGGTGGAAGGCGCAGGGCATCACTGACTTGCTTGGGTTGAGCGCTCACGGGTCGAGTAACCTTAACTTATTCGCCCGGGACGGGCAATGATGATCGCTGACGGGTGAACGGGCTGGATTCCGGCCGGTAAAGTGTTGCCGGTCGAATCTCAATCCGGCGGAACTGGCGGAGCCAGGCCGGCTCTAACTATTCTTCAGCGGTGACGATTATCTTGATGCTGAAATGAACCTCGGGGTGAAGGGAGATACCCACGTCATGCTCACCCAGCGTCTTCAGTGCACCCTCGTCGAGATTGATCTCAGATTTTTCCAGGGTCAGACCCCTGCCGTTTACGGCCTCGGAAATATCGATGGTGCTTACGGATCCAAATAGCTTTCCTTCCTCACCAGCTTTGCGTGTCAGCTCGATTACCAGATTCTCCATCTGCTGCGCGCGCAGCCGGGCTTCCCGCAACCGCTGTGCATCCGCCTGTTCCAGTTCCTTGCGCTTGGTCTCGAAGGCGGCCTTGTTTTCATCGGTAGCAAATGTCGCCTTGCCATGTGGAATGAGATAGTTGCGGGCGTAACCGGGCCTTTCTGTACTTTTTCGAGTAAAATAATCTCCATCGTCCTTTATCCTTTGTGCAGATCCGTATAGGGCAACAGGGCGATGTAGCGCGCCAGCTTCACGGCCTGTGATAGTTGCCGCTGGTAACGGGCCTTGGTGCCCGTATTACGGCTGGGAATTATTTTCCCGGTTTCAGTAATGTAATTCTTCAGTGTCGCGATATCCTTGTAGTCGATTTCATCGACTCCGAGCGCGGTGAAACGGCAATATTTGCGGCGTCGCGTAAATGAGCGTGACATTATTCTTTCTCCTGTTTTAGGCCATCGTCGGCTTTGAGGTCGTCATCGGCACCTTCCTGGTCACCAGCACCATCCGTTGTATCGCCGCTTGCATCGGTTGTTTCCCGCGCATCTTCAGCCGCGTCCGCCGCTTCGTTAGTATCGCCACTGTCTTCTTCAACGACGGGTTCCTCCACGACCGTGCCTTCCGCGACCGTGCCTTCCGCGACCGTGCCTTCCGCGACGGTGCCTTCCGCGAGGGTGCCTTCCGCGAGGGTGCCTTCCTCGGATAGGCTTTCCGAGGATTCCGTCCCTACCGTTACCGTCTCACGGGCGCTGCTGGCGGCAGCCGCGGCCCTCTCCCTTTCCCTCTCCTGCTCGACCTCCGTCATCATAGGTGAAGTTTCCGTGACGGCCTTTTTGCGCCGCAGCACCATGGATCGGATCACGGCGTCATTGAAGCGGAATACGTTCTCCAGTTCATCCAGCGTGGCTCGCTCACACTCGATGTTCATCAACACATAGTGCGCTTTGTGCACACCGTTGATGTGGAAGGCAAGCTGCCTGCGCCCCCAGTCCTCGAATCGATGAACTTTTCCGGCGTCTTTTTCGATCATGCCGCGGTAGCGATCCACCATGGCGGGCACCTGCTCACTCTGGTCAGGGTGGACCAGAAACACAATTTCATAATGTCTCAAAGATAGGCTCCTTATGGATTTGCCTCCCGATATGATACGGTGAGGCAAGGAGTTGATGTAGAAAGGCGCGCGATTCTATATGACTCCGGCGCTCGTGCCAAGGGGCGAGAATGCCGGTAATTTTCCTTCGTCGATCTGGATAAACCTGGGCTCAGTTCGGCGAACCCGCATTTCCCTGCAGCCGGCTTTAAACCGTTGTTACGGGCTGAACCTCGGCTTCATTCGATCCAATGCTGCGGCTACGCACCTCACTGCAGCCCGGCGTTCATCGGCGCCCGGGCTTCGCCATCGCTCGGGATCCTGGTGAGAAAAGCGGGCTATCGTAGATCCGCGAATACCCTGTAGTCGGCTGGGACGACTTCGCCAATAGGACGCCCGTCACACTCGAGCCAGGCATGGGCGGAAAATTCGTCTCCGACCTTATCTACGCCGATGCGGAACTCGGATTCGATCCCGTTTCGCAGCAACAATTCCCGTAAAGCCAGGGACATGGAAAGGCAGGTGCCGATGCCCAAACCGTTCGAGGCACGTCGCATCGCTTGCGCATATTCGTCGAGGCGTTCCGCGGGTACTGCGCCACGGGTGGCCGGCTTGAGATTATTGAATTTTGCAAAAGCGCGTTTGCAACCGAACAACTTCAAGAAGAATATCGAGCGAACGAGAAGTGGCGCGGCCTGAATCAACAGGCGACGCTCATGCGCATGTAATTTTCGAAACCGACTCAGCCGGCGAATCATGCCCACTCTGACACAATAAGTTTCTCATCCTTCAATTTCTGCAGAAACTGTCGCAGATCTCGTTTTGCTACATCAGCACCTACTTCGAATTCCCGGGTAATACGGTCCACGATCTCTTCTTCTGTTTTGTTCTTAGATATTTCTTCCCAGATCACCGTCGCCACAGGATCGAGACCAAAGTAGCTCTGGCTATCGAGATCGAGCAGCACGGCCTCATCCTGGACTTTCTGTACCAACACTTTAGCGGATGTCTTGATCTCTGTTTCTCTCCTATTGACCCGCCGATACCCACAGACGCGTTGCCGGTAGTCTACCACCCGGATTCGGCACAGAATCAAAAAATGTCAATTATTCGACGAGTACCGGGCTCGTTTAGCCCCAGCACACAACACACTCACCTGACCAGATTTTGAGTCTGCGTTTCACGACAAAACTAGTGTACCCCGGCCGCCGCGAAATATTGATGTGTGCAATTTAGTCTGTCTCAGCAGTCTGTCTCAGCTCGTCCCCGGTTTGTTCCGGTTGATCGTCGTTTTTTCACGGACCATGGCGAGACTTTCCAGATTCCCTTGCCGATCGAGTATGACTTTTTCGTTTTCCACCTTGTGCAGTTGTGCATCGGTTCCTTCAATCGATTCCCCGATTGCGTACGTCTTCAATCCTTTGGAACTGACCTCGATCATGGCGCGGGCATAGTGCTCGTCCCTGCTCGCCAGGACACCGAGCAGCTTCAGTTTCAGCTTGGTTTGCGGCGCATTATCCGTCTTCTTCTCCACCGATTGATCGGCTTTCCCGAAAAGATGGGCAGAAACGATGTTGTTGACGCTATAGCCCGATGGTTTCAATTGGTTTTGCGCCGACTCTACGATTTCCGTGTGCCTGTCAGCGGATTGTCCCAGCAGGTGGGGGTAATATCGGTCAACGAACCCCCAGGTAGACCACACGATCAGCCCGATGCCCGCTGTAAGCAGCAACATTGCGGCCAGCTTGTTATAGTCGGCAGACGCAGTCATGATCGGTAGGTCCGGTCGGCAACCTTCCTGATGAATTGTCCTTGATTATAGCTAAAAATGCCTTCGACGTGTACTAAAAACCGTATTTAACTGTTTGTTTCCATTGTTATTTTTCTTAAAAAACCTCCAATTCTGGGATAACGTATCGATAATCTTCCAGCGCGGCATGCGCCTCGACGTGGACGAACAAATACCCAATCGCGAAATTTCCGGTTCAATTGAATTGGCCCGCATCCTCTTGGAATCAACCAATGTCGAACGAGGCCAGACGGAAGCAGGATATGCTGACAGAATTCTGGATCTGGCGAAGAATCACGGCGTTCATGCACTGCTGTATTCATTGCTCGACAAATCTAGTGTATTGAAACACACCGATACACTGAAGCAGGCCGCTTTCCACCAGGCAGCGCTGTTCCAGCTTCAGGACAAAGAGTTGGAAAGGGTTTGCGCGGGATTGTATGCCGCCAATGTGCCCTACCTGCTCGTCAAGGGCGCGGCGCTCTGTTACCAGATTTACGCAACCCCGGATATAAGGCCCAGAGTCGATACAGATGTGTTTATCGATAAATCGAGCCTCGCGGACATAAGGGAGACGCTTTCCTCATTGGGTTATGAGTCGGTCCTCGCCCACGACGGCGGACTTGTCAGCTATCAAACGAGCATGAGGTACACAGATGAATGTCAGGTGACTCACACCGTTGATATCCACTGGAACCTTTCCAACCGGCATGAATACCGGGATATCCTCAGCTTTGAATTCGTTAATGAGTCCGCCGTTACATTGCGCCGCTTTGCCTTTCCGGTGCGTGCACCGAACTATGGGCTCGCGCTGTGCCTGGCCTGCCTCCACCTGGTCGGGCACCACTCCGAAAATCCTCGGTTGATTTGGTATTACGACATGAATCTGCTGCTGCAGCGGATGCGACAACGGGAGATCGAGGAATTCATGGAATTGATCGGCTCCCGTAAACTGGAAAATGTAACCTGCCAGGCGCTCACGGCGCTGGACAGTCACTTCGGCAATGAAAGCGTTTCGACAATCCTGGAGAAACTGGGTTACGGCGACGGGATTCCCATGCCGGAAGAATCCCGACTTGCCCTGTTGAGTTCCAACATCCGGTCGTTTCCAACGCTGTCGACCAAATGCAAATACCTTTTCACCCTCGCATTTCCGCCGGCCGACTACATCCAAAACCGATTCGAGCCGGCGTCAAAGTTTCTCGTGCCATGGTACTACGTTTACCGTATCTACAAGGGGACATTGAAAACCGTTGGCCGGCGTTAGCCTGTATCTCTCAGCAGGCGACTTTGCATGCTGATTCAACCCTCACCACATGCGAAGGTATCCGCTTATCGCTAGCGAACAGGCCTTACCAAAACATCGCGAATCCTGGCTCCGCTACTTTCTATCGATGGCGGCATTGGCCATATACTCCAGCGCCCTTCTATCATTCTTGGCGGCCGCCTTGAGGATCCAGTCCCGGCCTTTTTTCTCATCCTTTTCCACGCCCCGCCCGTCCAGATACAGCATGCCCAGATTGTACTGGGATTTTGCATGATCCAACTGGGCGGCTTTGTAATACCATTCAAACGCCGCGGCGAAGTCTTTGGCCACACCCCAGCCGCTCTCATACATGAATCCGATACCGTACTGGGCCTCGGCCACGTCCATCCTAGCGAGCGGCAGCCATGCCCGGAGTGCGTCACCATACTGCTGTCGGTTGAATGCAGACTGGCCCTGACTCAGCGCAATACTGACCTCCTCGATGTCTTTGCCTGAGTCAAGCGCAAGCGTGCGATGTCCCGACTTTGGGGAAGCGGAGGAAATCCGCACCCCGTTGATCTCATTCTTGATGTCCAGAAAATTACGCAGCCAAGGCGACTCATCGGAGAAAACTCGACGCATCTCATCCCGCACTGCTTCCGCTTCCCGACGCGTTGCGAATGATCCGTGCAACGCCTTGTACCAGATCACCCCGTCGACGGATACTTTGAACATCGCGAAATTCTCACCAAGGCTATGGGCGCTGATGTATCTTTTCGCCATCGCCTCGCTGTTGCTGGCGAATACTTGTACGGCGTAATTCGTGTCTGGTTGACGCAGTATCCAGCTTTCCCTTTTGACATTGCCTCGTTCGCTTGTGGTAGAGGTTTTCTCGAACGCCTTACGCAAATAGTAAGACTCCGGGTAGTTCCATTTCCGGTCTGTGGTCGCCGCAGCCCGGTAATCGTCCGCTCGTGCAATCGCATCGAAGGCGCAAAAAGCGAACAAGACAATTAGAAACCCGCGGCACAAACTGTTCACGATCTACTCGCGTGGCCGTTACAGCGCGTCTTCGTCGAGTTCTCCGGTGCGAATGCGCACCACCTTGTCCAGATCGTAGACGAATATTTTACCATCACCGATTTTGTTGCTTTTCGCGCCTTTTATGATTGCCTCGACTACCGGCTCAATTGCCTCTTCTGATACAGCGACTTCGATCTTGATTTTGGGAACGAAATCGACGACGTACTCCGCACCGCGATAAAGTTCAGTATGGCCTTTCTGCCGGCCGAACCCTTTGACCTCCGTCACCGTCATTCCCTTGACTCCCACCTCGCCCAGCGCATCCCTGACGTCGTCCAGTTTGAACGGTTTGATGATTGCGGTCACAATTTTCATGATGTTTTTTGCCCCGTGGTAAACCGGCTAATAATAATCCCATATGATGGCGAAAACATGTCATTCGCCGCTGTCAGAGCCTAGCCCACATTTCTCACCAGGCGGCTACGGATGCTTCGTATGCATTGCAAACATTGAAGTATAAGGATTCGCCCAAAAGACAGTGCGTCTTGGAATTGCCTATCCCGGGCTTTGATCTGAATCACAGGCATATGCAGATCCACTAATGCCGTTATGACCATTGCAGCCCACCTGTCGGTCTCCGCTTGCCCGTCATCGTGATCGCCGAAGTCGTTGGTATACGCGAAGACACGAATGTTTTTTTTTACTTCCGATGCTTATCCTAGTCAGGCCCGCGCCGACTACTGCAGGCGCTAATTATTCCGGTCCGCAACCTTAAACTCGAATTTATAAGGCGTTTTCTTATGGCACTGCTTTATTTTCTTCTCGAATGGAAAAGAGCCAAACTTATCGAGAACGGCCACCTTAATTCTAAGCCGCCATAAAACTTGCCCGTGAAGGCTCATTGCGTAAAACGTAATCCGAACGTTCTCCTTACGCGTATGGGTTCGGTTAATGATTTCCCCTTTCAGATAACAGTCTCCAGTATCATCTCTTTCGAGCTCTAAATCTTCATACGAATAACGTGCGTTGATAATGCCTCGGCTGGAAAACGCGCTTGCCGGGAACGTAATAAAAATGAGGTGGATCAGCGCTATCATGCAAACCCATCGAATTCGAGATTTCATGCTTTGTCTTGCCATGCATTTTGTGTGTCTGGAATCAATCATCTCGACCGCTTTATACGATACATCATTTGAATCAATGCCCTCAATGGGTGATGGCTAATGAATTTAATCCCGTGCGTCCTCTGGGTTCAAACTACTCGTGCAGCTTCCCAATGGCAATATTTCAGCAGCCCAGCCAAGCGTTCTTTACAGCCGACCCGGTCCTTTGCGCTTGGAAAAAGCGTTGCGGTAGTCGATTCCAACCTCCGGCTTTAGCTTGAATACGAATTCGCGCTGCACGGGCCAATTCCGGATGCGGTAGCATTTCTTTGTATAATTCAGCTGGCTGCGTTTCGGGTATGTTGTTGTTTTTAAT
Source organism: uncultured Gammaproteobacteria bacterium (assembly GCA_947259955.1). Taxonomy (GTDB): domain Bacteria; phylum Pseudomonadota; class Gammaproteobacteria; order Arenicellales; family JAANXG01; genus JAHEKE01. Next base: position 259 of record CAMYOI010000137.1, on the reverse strand, counting down.
TGGTTATATGCGACTTACACTGTCCAATCCAATTAGCCTGTTTTGGCTTTTTTGCCTTTTTCCGAGATTATTTGAAGCCGTCTATAGGGAGTCGCATGGGTAATTCATAATCGATCTAGTCGGCGAACTCGATCGAACATCCTACCTTCTTGCCCTTGAACATCTTTTTTGTACTTTTCAGTAACTTTTCCGAGATTGATAGATCGGCACTTGCAGCAAAATCACCGCCAGAATCGGAGCTTAACGTATTTTCGGCGTT
>CAMYOI010000136.1 GCA_947259955.1 uncultured Gammaproteobacteria bacterium | reverse complement strand
CGTTTCCAGCGAACACTTGCGAAATGTTTCGTACGGCAAAGTCCGTGTGCAAGGAATATGGGTGGAACTGCTCAATCCCAAGACGATTCTGTTCTTCGCATCTTTTATACCGCAATTTGTCGATCCCAGCCTCGGCGATGTGACCACTCAAATGCTTATTCTTGGGATGCTGGTACCGTTAACGGCTATACCTTCCGATTTGATTGTTAGCTTTAGTGGGGGCGTGCTGGTAAACACGCTGAGACGCAGCACGGTGGCGCACCGTGCCCTCGATTTCCTCGCCGCCGCTGTTTTAATCGGAATTGGTGCCCACCTCGTTCTGACCTGACGCGGAGAAAACGATGGAAGCAATCTCGAAAATGATGGGGCACTAGATTTCCGATCCCAGTCAGACCGGGAAATAAGTCGTCCTGTAACTAGGCACTGCCCATTGCACTGACCAATCCACACCGATTATCCCGAATTGCCTTGATTCTTATGGGTGCGTCGAATAGCTGCCTTCTCCAAAAAGCTCAGCACTTGCAAGCGGGTGATTACCAACTCCATTTCAGAGTTGATGTCGTAGTGCTTAAAGTGCGGGATAGGTGGATGCCGCCCTTGACACGCTTGCATCCTCTACATGAAAAATGCTAAGCGAGCCCATCCCCATGATCTGTACCTCCACCGGGTTGGACTTTACCGGTTTGAGCGGTTGGTCACGTTGGTTTCCGTGGTACTCCGTGGCGCGCTTTTAACGCCGGAAATCTTGTGCCAAAATCAAATACATTGGATCGATGTTCGGAATCCATTGTCGGCATCTCCGGCTCTAATGCGATAAGTTTGTCACACACATTGTCTAAAGACGTTGGCCTGCCTATATAGTAACCCTGGCCGTATGCGACGCCACTTTCACTGACCATATCCAGCGACGTTTGATCCTCGATACCCTCGGCAACGGTAACGGCGCCTAGGGAATTCGCCACTTCGTTGATGGACCGTGTGATCTTTTTGTTCTCGTCGGTATGCATCGTATCAACGAATGCACGGTCTATCTTGACTACGTCACAATCAAGGTCACGCAGGAGCAAAAATGACGCGAAACCGGTACCGAAATCATCAATCGCTGCTTCCACCCCTAGCGACTTGATCCGTCGGACGAATTGCTTCGCTTGAACCAAGTTTGATATCGCTGCGGTTTCAGTAATTTCAACACATAAACGACCAGCAACGGTGGAATTAGTGATTTCTGATATGAACATGTCAGCAAAAGTTTCGTCGCTCACTGAACATCCGGAAACGTTAATGTGGACTTTTTCCATACGAACCGCCGGTGGTATGTCGGTGATCCACTGCAGGACATTTTTGAGCACCCACATATCAACTTTCGACATGAGCCCAAACTGTTCAGCCACTACCAGAAACTCCCTCGCTTCGACTAGTTTGCCATCCTCTCCTCTTAGCCGAACAAGAATTTCACAACGATATCCCCTTTGTTGATTACCGTCTCCATTCAACGGTATTATCGGTTGGGCCAGCAACGTCATCCTGTCTTCTGCTAGGGCCTTTTCAATTTTCGCGGCCCAAGAGAGCTGACAAGAGTAAAGCTGGTATTGATCGTCATCCGACGAAACTAAGTGAAACCCGCTTCCTCCCGATGTTTTGACCTGGTGACAAGCGAGACTGGCAACCTCGAGAATTGCGAGGTCGCTTATTGACCCGGAATCTATTTCTGTAATACCAACGCTCGCACCAACCGGCAAAGACTCTTTAATGTCCCGAATGAACTGGCGACACATTTGAATAGTGGTTTTGGCAGCCATGTCGTTGAACACAATCACAAATTCATCCCCGCCTAAACGGGCCGCGAAATGTTTTCCCCGCGAAGCGAAAAGGCTAATGAACCCCGCAACCCGTCGTAGCAACTGGTCGCCGGCGATATGACCGTATCTATCGTTATAGAGCTTGAATCTGTCGAGGTCTATGAACCAAATCGTCGCGATTCGGTCCCCTGATTTAGGAGCGCCCGCCGATTATAGAGGTGGGTCAACGGATCGTGGTGGGCCAAGAAAGTTAGTTCTTTTTTCTTGGCTTTCAACTGCTCGATGAGCAGCAGGGATGCGATTTTCGTAGCGGCGACCGCGGCGATCGCCAGCAAAATGTCCCGATGGCTCTCCGTGTAGAAGTTAGCTTTTTCGTGCTCCGAATCGATGACGCCAATCACTTTGTCGCCATGGATGATAGGTACCGCAATCTCGGATAATCGTTGTTTGTCATCCAGTATGTAGCGGGAGTCCAGTCTGGTATCAACTACGATTTCGTAATTTCCCGTTGCCGCGACGCTGCCGACAATGCCCTCGCCGACGCGAATCACTATCGGGTCTTTAATACTCTTGCCGTGAGGATTTTTGGGTCCGTGTGCGGCTCTTTGGATCAGATTTTTACCGGAGGTATCAGTAAGGTAAATAACGCAATCATCCAAACCAAGGCTGGCGATGGCGCGCTTAGCGATGGTCCATAGAACCTCATCCATGGTCTCAAGACCATGCATTGTTACCACTAGGTCGTTGAGAACATGCAGATAATTGCTATTATCCGATGTCTCGACCGGCACCCTCATGTCCTGCACCTCCACCCCAAGTATAGCCAAAAAACCCCGATTTTCGTCATGGAGTATGGGGATAATTAAGGATAATTAAGGGGACACAATATCTATCACTGGCTTTGCGATTAAATCCAAGATAAGTATTGTGTCCCCGTTACTCCACCGAAATATCGAGAAATACCAACGAAGGACGGGCGCCGCGGGAGCAGGGTCGTGTCGCGCGCTCCGCTCCCGGGTAGCCCGAGTACAATAAACAACGGAGTTTTCTCACTGAGAGTCCTGTTGTTCAATCGGTATCCTGAGTCTTGATCTATGCGGTCCAGAGGTGCATTGGGCGGATCCCTGGCGCAGCCACAGTTTGCACACAGCAGCAGTAGCAGAGGGAATCTTCTCAATTTAGGGTCTTTTTTGCTCGATGTGACTCGGATGCAGAACATGCGCGAATCAGTCCGGCGAATCGATCCAGGAAATTCTCAAAAGCGGCACGAAACTTGAGATAGTCGTCCGGGGCGAGAGCCAGCGATAGACTCATATACCCGCGGTCCGCGGTGTATATTTCTGACAAGAGCATTTCGAGGTGAAACAGGGTTCGAAGTCGGGGCTCAGCATCGACATCATTGATGTTTCGAAGTCGTTCGCGCTGGAAATGGATGCACATCAGCGAACCAACTCCGGAAACATGCATCGGGAGCTCACGCTGATCAATGATTCTCTGCAGAGCATCCCGGAAATTATCACCGATCTGATTGTGATTAGTCGCCATCTGCGTGGTATAGATATCACGCAGCCCGGTTAGTCCCGCCACCATTGTCAGAACATTGTTGTTGAAAGTGCCGGGGTGAATCAGTGCATCCTCTCTGCACGGGTTAAATTGCTCCATAATATTTTTTTGCCCGCCAAATGCGCCAAAGGTCAGGCCGCCACCCAGGTATTTGCCGAAGGTGGTCATATCGGGAACGATGTTCATTCTGTACTGCAAACCGCCTGACGACAATCGCGAGGTCATTACCTCGTCGAATATCAGGACGGCCCCGGTTTGGCTGCTCATGTCGCGAAGGGTTTGCAGAAATCCACGGCTTCCCGGAATGCAACCGCCACTACCCTGCATGGGTTCGACGAGAATCGCCGCGAGATCATCCCGGTGTTCACGAATTAACTCAACGCACCGGTCTGTCTCGTTGTACGTACCTACGATAAAATCAAAAGGAGCATTGATAACACTATGATGTTGCCCAAAATAGAACACGCTGCCGTGATATGCGCCGTTGAATACCATGATTTTGTTGCGCTGGGTACAGGCCTTGGCGGCGCTGATGGCGAGAAGATTTGCTTCCGTACCGGAGTTGCAGAACCTGATTTGATCACACGAAGGGAAGCGTGCACAGAGGGATTCTGCCAGTTCGAGCTCGTACTGGTTGGGTGCGCATAGAACGATACCCTGATCAAGGATATTCTTGACCGCGGCAGAAATTTCGGGATTGGAATGTCCATACAGGCCCGCGGAGTATTCACCGAGGAAATCGACGTAAGGGTTTCCATCAAGATCCCATACGATGCAGCCCTCGCCCCGGGTGATGGTCACCGGGTAGGGGTCGTAATGTAATATGGTCCTAGTGTTCCCACCGGGCATTACCAGGCAGGCCTGTTCGTGCTGGATCAGGCTCATTGGCGTCGCCGCTCGGTATCGATCGGTGGCGTCGTCTATCGCCTCGGTCAGTTGTGTCGTCATGTTTTCAGCACCTTTGCACCGTGCAGTCAAAAAACTTATTGGTATTGGGATATCAACATCTTATCACTGATAGTCCGGCCACAATCCTTTTGCGCCACGCCTCATTGGAGACGTAAAATTGGCTGATTAATTGAAGTCGGCGGGGGGAATTGTTATCGATTGGGTGCGTATTATTGCCTACATTGACGAGACAGTGGACCAGGAACTCCTTTTGCATAATGAGTATCTGCTGCTGAAAACCGAATCCTGAATGCTCAGATCAAGACCCGGTTGCGGCTCACTGCTGCAGCGGGTAATTACGGGGACACAATATCTATCTCTGGCTTTTCGATTAAATCTAAAATAAGTATTGTGTCCCCGTTTCTCCGGGTTGTGAAGTTATCGTGGCGCCTGTGCGGGTCTGGTGATTGTTCGATACGAATTATCTATACAGGTGCGGGAGGTTATTCCTATGGTGCTTGCAGTGTTACAGCTAATGGCGGAACGAATAGAGTAAAAACGAATGTATCGAAACCAGGACATTCGTAACAAATATCGTAACGCTCTCACGGAGCTTAAATTAACTGAAGATAAGCTGGAAGAAGAGATTGGCAACCTTCGCCATGAACTAAGACGAGTCAGGGATGGAATAGAACGTGCGGGTGGTTCGTCCCATGCATTGGAAAAGAAAGCAACGCAATTATTGAACAATATCGATTTGTGTAAAAGTGATTTGAAGGCTAACCAGAAACAACAAGAGAAAGTATCAAAACAGTTAACCGCTCTATAGAACTATGAAAATAATGATAGACGTTCGATTAAATCCAAGATAAATATTGTGTCCCCGTTACTCAGGGGTGTCGCTCATTCGTTGAATTTCACTTTGGCCGATTCATCACTACCATGCGAATCTCGGGATCATCAAACGACGACACGATCCTGCGCTTGATGAGCTTCCTCATTCGCTTGAGTTCATCTTGCTTATTAAAGAAATCAGCGACGGTGGTTTTCATCGTAGGCTTATTCCTATTTGGCAGTAGAACCGTTCACCATTTACTATATAGTGCACAATTCATTCTTGATTTACGGAAACTAATTGATCAATCCGAAACACACAGCACTTTTTGTGTTGGCCGCGATCCTCATATATGCCGTGTTCTATTTGGTATAGTGGACCATGCACTTGTCAGGCAGGTGTTAAGCAGGCGTATTTGCCTGAATTGCCTTCCTTTCCTTTAGGACCGGAGTTTTTACGCGTCGAAACGAGCTAACTCGCTCAAGGCATGCCTGGGATCAGGGGGTAAGGAAGTTAAATCGGCTTTCCAGATATTTTCGCTTTAAAACCCCCCATTCTAGGGCCTATTTGACGGCTCTTCTGTTACATTGCACAAATGTCCGACAAATTCATCTTAACTGACGAACATAAGGAGATTATCGAGGCGGCCAGGAGGCATCTTGAATCACACCACGGTTTGAACACTTCCGATCTGGACGATATGGATATGGCGATGCGATTGGTGCTCATTACTAATATTGCGGCCTGCAAAGAAATCGAGGTACGTCAGGCTCTGGCTGAATTCGGTGACAAGATCCTGGATGTCGGCGCGTTGGTCGGGGAAATGGTAGCGGCTGCAGAACCCGGCTCGGGCTAGAGCAAACTAAAAACCTTATCTATATACCTGCAGAAGTTCAGACCAGATTTAACAATAACTCTTTTCACCCTTGAGGCTTTCCCAACACCTGCCCCGAACTCGTGGGCCAGCTTCACTTCCATATTGGGGAGCAGGTCCTGCGAGTTAAATGCACCCATTAGCAATACCTTAGATGTAGGCAATCCGGAAGATGTAGGCAATCCGGAATAAAACAAACGAACGATGATATCGAGTAATAGTTAGCGGTCATGCTAATACTTGATGGCCATCTGAGTTAGCTCCCTGCCACAAGCCTGTCACTTGGCTCGCACCTTCCGGAAAAACACATTGCCGGTTTCTGGTTTTTGTTACCGTGTGTCAGGCCGAGTCGAGCTTCCGAATTTGTACATCAAGTTTGCTAACATCCGCACAACACATACCCCGTGCGCTGATTCAAGCAGGGAACTTACTTTAGAATGCGCTTGAGGTAGGTGTGGGGCAATTCCTCGTCCTGGCGTACCGGTACGGGCCACTGTACCCTGGTACTTCTCAAGGGGGAAATTCTTACGCAATCGGTTCGCATTTCATTTGATGCACGTCTGTCGCTATTGGATCGCCGCTCAATACCACCATTATTAAAATAACAAAGATCGTGTACGACACGTCTGTCGTAATCTGTGCGGCGATCGACTCTGGTCTGTTTTCTCATCTGATTCTTAATACTCATACTCGAATGTTGAATTTTACGGAATGATCCTGTCAAGTCTGTTGCGTACTGTCGGCAATCTATAACCGTCAATCATAAAGCTGGACCATTCGTCATCCATACCCGCCCGTATTGCCTTAAAGAATAAAATCGGACACTGTCGTTACCGAGACATCCAAGCGCCCTCTATTGTGCCGCCATCCGCTCATGACAGAGAAGTAATCCACCGACCTTTGGGAATTGCATTGCGTTTCCAAATGCTCGAAATTGAAATCCTCGCGCTAATAAACGGGAACGAGTCTACCACTTTGCCCGGCTTGGAAAGCCAAAAGAAATTCTCTGACTGTAATCCAGTGGAACTTACCGTCGCGATCGTGAACGATAAAAATAAAACATTCAGCCCTATCGAAGTGCACCATGCTAAACCAGCAAGAGTCAGTTACATTCAACGAGTCGATTCCATCAACAAGAGAAGACTAAGAAAACTATTTGAACAAGGATCGCTCAAGTGTTACTTGCACAGAGTTCTACACAAATGACGGAGGTTGGGTTTGTACCAGCCAATGTGTAATTAGCCCCAACAATCAAGAAGCGTGTGTGCCTAAGGTTTACCAAAATCCCAATGATCCTGATTCGCCGATTTGCTGGTGTCAGTGCGTGCCTGTCAAAAATCTAATCGGCGCTTGACCTGAATCAATATCGACGATCTGTAAATTCACTAACCTGAACGTGGGTTAATGCGCGGAGGGTAGTGATATGACCACCATGTTCTGGATGACGATTGCAGTTCTTCTATTAATTATCGCCTCATTGGTTACCGGCGTAATCTCAATGAGCAAAGGCGGTGAATTCGACAAAAAACACTCTGAGCACTTTATGTATTTCCGAATCGGCTTTCAGGCATTGGCAGTCCTACTACTGATGCAACTTGCATATATGAACTACGTGTAATTGGCGCCGTCTTGGTAAAGTCAGAAGATTAGTTGGTCTTAAGATCTGTTAGCCCGCGGGTTGATTCGCAACTCCGGCTCACAAAGTTGTGAGCCGGAGAGTTATGCTAATGAAAGTGGTGTTCAATAAGGTGTTGATTTTTATGCTCTATTGATCCCGTTTTTGCCGTGTTTGCAATAAATAGTCGACGCGCCGCCGGTTCGTGATCGCTTGCCGTTGATTTTCGTCTGTCGGGCAAGATTTCATGCAATGACGGGATCACAGTTTCGGGCGCGGTGCAACCCTTGGGCTTCAGCGATCAGCCACACACCAACGAATCGAGGACAACAAATGAAAACCTCCGGTCATTTCTACAGACCCTTGGCCATCGGTGCACCAGATCCGATTCGCGAGCTGCACCTGGCGCTCGAGCGGACCATCCACTTTTTGCCCCCGCATATCGAGAAAATGCGTGCAAAAGCCGCGCAAATCGCCGAGCAGGTCGACGTGTTGCTGGGCAATTTAGAAGACGCTATCCCCGTGGAGGCAAAAGAGACGGCCCGGGCTGGTCGCCAGCAAGGATCCGGAACGCGCAGCGGTTTACGGTATTTAAACAAGGAGCAAGGAGACATCACGCCATGAATAAGATTCTACAAGGTTTGCGGATCGTGGAAGGCTCTGCTTTTGTGGCCGCCCCACTGGCCGGCATGACGCTGGGCCAGATGGGGGCGGATGTGATCCGTTTCGATCCCATCAACGGCGGCCTGGACGCCCGTCGCTGGCCCATCACGGCCGGCGGCAAGAGCCTCTACTGGCCGGGCTTGAACAAGGGTAAGCGCTCGCTCGCGGTTGACGCACGCTCGGTGGAAGGTCAGGAGATCATCACCAGACTCATTACCGCCCCGGGCGAGGGCAACGGGATTTTCCTCACCAATTTTCCCGCCGCCAAGGGCTGGATGAGTTACGACGCTCTGAGGGAAAAGCGGGAAGATCTGATCATGGTCAATCTGTTGGGCAACTCCGACGGTTCATCGGCGGTGGATTACACGGTCAATTGCGCCGTGGGTTTTCCGTACGTCACCGGTCCGGCGCATCGCGATGGACGACCGACCCCGGTCAACCACGTGCTTCCAGCGTGGGACGCCATTGCCGGTTACAATCTGGCCATGGCCATCCTTGCCGCCGAACGTCATCGCCGCTTGAACGGTGAAGGACAATTGGTGAAGGTGGCGCTGTCCGATCTGGCCTACGCCATGTGCGGTCATCTGGGATATATCCAGGAGGCGCAGATCAACCAGGAAGAACGCCGGGCGTACGGCAACTATTTGTATGGCGCCTATGGAAGTGACTTTGATACGAAGGATGGACATCAGCTCTACATCGTGGTGGTCACCAACCGAATGTGGAAGGAATTGGCCAAATCCACCGGATTGACCGACGCTTTTGCCGCCTTGGCCAAAGAAAAGCGGCTGGACTTCCAAAAGGAGGGGGATCGCTTCATGGCCAGTGATGAAATCTCCGCCCTGCTGCGTCCCTGGTGCGCCGCCCGAACGCTGGCGGAAGTGGATCAGACCTTTGCCGGCACCGGTGTCTGCTGGGGGCCGTATCAGACCTTCTTGCAGATGGTGTCGCAGGACCCCCGATGCTCCGCCGCCAACCCTATGTTCAGCCAGTTGAAACAGCCGGGCATCGGCGAGTACCTGGTTCCCGGATGTCCCTTGGATTTCAGCGCCTTTCCGCGTCAAACCCCACGCCGCGCACCCATCCTCGGTGAACACACCGACGAAATCCTGAGCCAGGATCTAGGGCTGAGTGATGGTGAAATTGGCAGGTTACGGGATGCCAATGTGGTGGCCGGCCCGGTCGAGATATCGTGATGAACGCATCCGACAATCCTTATGCGAAATGGATCGGTTCCCTGGAGGAACGTGAGGACGTCATATCGCTCAGTCCCGCCCTGGGTGTCGAAGCCGCGTTGGACAATGAAGACTCGCCGCTCAAATTCGGTGATTCGCTGCCGCCCTTGTGGCAATGGTTCTATTTCCTGCCCCAGGTGCCCTGGTCGCGGATCGGCCGGGACGGGCACCCGGAACGGGGCGGATTTCTCCCACCGGTGGAGTTGCCGCGCCGGATGTTTGCGGGCGCCCGTATGCGTTTTATCGAGCCTCTGGTTATTGGCGAGCCCGCCACCCGCCGCGGTGAAGTGATCAAAATTACCGAGAAGAGCGGTGGCAGCGGTAAACTGGTTTTTGTAACGGTGTGTTACCACATTTTGCAGGGGGGCAAAATCCGCATCGAGGAGGAGCAGGATATCGTTTACCGGGAACCCGGTGAGCCGGTACCTGCGCCGATACCCCTGGCCAGTCCGCCGAAACCGGCGGAGGGAACCTGGAGCCGCGTGGTAACTCCGGATTCGATACTGTTGTTCCGGTTTTCCGCCCTTACCTTCAATGCCCACCGAATCCACTATGACCGCCCCTATGCCACGCAAGAAGAGGGCTATCCTGGGCTGGTGGTGCACGGGCCGTTGACCGCGGTGATGTTGATGGAATTGGTGCGCAAGCACTGCCGCCGTCCGGTGAAGAGCTTTTCGTTCCGGGGCAAGGCTCCGCTCTTCGATCTGGCCCCTTTCCGGCTCATTGCCGTCCCGCAGGGCGACAGCGTCAATCTTGAGGCCATGGGACCGGACGGTAAAATCACCATGCAGGCCACCGCCGAACTCACCGACTAGCGATGCCGATCCGTTCCGGCACGAGGAGATAGACCGATGAAAAGTAAAGTTGTCACCGCCGGAGAAGCTGTCGCCTTGGTTCAGGATGGCAATACCATCTGCTGCAATGGTTTTGTCCAGAGCGGTATTCCCGAAGCCGCGTTGGAGGCGCTGGAAAAACGCTTTTTGGAAACCGGCCATCCGAACAACCTCCGATTGTTCGCCGCCGCCGGTCAGGCGGATGGCAAGGAGCGAGGATTGAACCGACTCGGCCATGAAGGGATTTTGCGCAAGGTGGTGGCAGGCAACTGGGGACGCATGCCCAAAGTCGCGAAGTTGGCGCTGGATAACAAGATCTTCGCTTACAACCTGCCCCAGGGGGTGATCTGCCAGCTCTACATCACCCTGGCATCGGGTAAGCCGGGTTTCTTCTCCAAGGTGGGACTGCAGACATTCGTCGACCCCCGCCTGGAAGGGGGCCGGGTCAATGAATGCACCACGAAAGACATCGTAAAGCTGGTGCAAGTGGAAGGGGGCGAATGGCTGTTTTATACCGTCGGCACCGTGGATGTGGCCTTCATCCGGGGCACCACCGCCGACCCTTCCGGCAATATCACCATGGAAAAAGAATCATTGACGCTGGACAACCTGGCCCAGGCCATGGCCGCCAAGAACTGCAACGGCATCGTCATCGCCCAGGTGGAAAGGATCGCCGAGCAAGGTTCTCTGAATGAAGGCGTGGCGGCTATCGCCAACGAGGAGAAGGTCACCCAGTACATCACCCTCACCGCCGAAGCGGGCACCGTGGGCGGTGTATTGGCGGGCGGCGGCAACTTCGGAGCCGGGGTCAACGCTGACGCCGTTTTCGACCAGAGCCAGATGTTCGATTTTTACGACGGCGGCGGTCTGGATATGGCCTGTCTGGGCATGGCCGAATGCGACGAGCAGGGCAACGTCAACGTCAGCCGATTTGGCCCACGGCTTATCGGCTGCGGCGGTTTCATCAACATCAGCCAAAACGCCCGCAGCATGGTCTTTGCCGGTACTTTTACCGCCGGCGGACTCAAGGTGGGGGTTTCCGGAGGTAAGTTACAGATTCTTCAGGAAGGCAAGGCCAGAAAGTTCGTCAAGAAAGTCAACCAGGTATCGTTCAGTGGCGAATATGCGATGCAGCGAGGGCAACCGGTTTATTTCATTACGGAACGCTGCGTTTTCCAGCGAGGCCACAAAGGTCTGGTCCTGACCGAGGTCGCTCCCGGTATCGATATCGAAAAGGATATTCTTGCCCTCATGGATTTCGTCCCCATCATCCGAGAATCAGCCCTCATGGACAGTCGCATCTTCCTGGACGGTCCCATGGGTCTGGAGGCGGACCTGCTGAATCTGGATCTGCCGGATCGGATAAGCTACGACCCGGCGCGGAATATCCTCTTCCTTAATTTCGAAGGGATGTATGTTCGGGTCAAAGAGGATATCGAAACCTTGCGGGCGCTGCTCGAGAAACGCTGCCGGGAGATCGGCAAACGGGTGGGGGTCTTTGTCAACTACGACTCCTTCCGCATCAATGAGAACGTTGCCGATGACCTGGCGGAGATGGACCGCTACATGCTGGAAAATTACTGGACCAACGTCACCCGCTACGCCACCAGCGCCTTCATGCGGATGAAGCTGGATCAGGCATTTTCAAAGCGAGACATCGCCCCACACGTCTTTGAACGCAAGGAGGAGGCGCAGGCATTCCTGACCTCCGGCGGGAATTGACTTCAATGTTTGCAATCCTTAAAAAGCATCCATAGCCGCCTGGTGAGAAATGCGTACGAGTCACATTGGAAATTGATATGGCCAATAAAACCAATCTAGGTAATTTCTTCGAAGATTTTCAATTGGGGCAGAAGATCATCCATGCCACCCCGCGGACCGTCACGCATGGGGATACTTCACTGTATACCGCGCTGTACGGCGCACGCTTTGCAGTGCAGTCGTCCAGCGCCTTTGCTCAGGCCATCGGCCTTGCCGAAGCGCCGGTGGATGACATGCTGGTATTCCATGTGGTGTTCGGCAAGACCGTAGCCGATGTTTCCCTGAACGCTATCGCTAATCTCGGCTATGCACAGGGCCGTTTCGGTTCGCCGGTCTTTCCCGGCGACACCCTCCACACCGTCTCCGAGGTGCTCGGCCTCAAGGAGAACTCCAACGGCAAGACCGGAAACGTCTATGTGCGTTCCATCGGATTCAATCAGCGCAAAGAGATCGTTCTGGAGTACGTCCGCTGGGTGATGGTGAGAAAGCGAAATCCCGGTGCCACCGCCTTCGAACCGGTGATTCCGGAACTTCCAGGGGCGGTGGCGGCGGAAGATCTGGTGGTTCCGCCCGGCCTCGATCTCTCCGGCTACGATGCCCAGCTGGCAGGCAACCCCTATTACTGGGAAGATTACGAAGCGGGAGAAAAAATCGACCATGTGGATGCGATGACCATCGAAGAGAGCGACCACATGACCGCCACGCGGCTTTACCAGAATACCGCCAAAGTTCACTTCAACCAGCACACGGAGAAAGACGGCCGCTACGGCCGCCGCATCGTCTATGGCGGACACGTCATCAGCCTGGCACGCTGCCTCTCCTTCAATGGCCTGGGCAACGCCTTTAAGATAGTGGCGATAAACGGCGGCCGTCACGTGGCGCCTTCCTTCGCGGGCGACACCATTTATGCCTGGAGTGAAGTGTTGGAGAGATTCCCATTTCCCACGCGCGGGGATCTCGGAGCGCTGCGGTTGAGAACAGTGGCCAGCAAAGATCAACCCTGCCACGATTTCCAATACAAAGATGACGAGAAGCGCTACGATCCCTCGGTAGTCCTGGACTTCGACTACACCGCACTAATCCCTCGCAAACCCTGAAACGGCGCCGCTTCGTGCTCCAGTCGTGATGGGCTCGCGCCTCAGGATTGCGATACCCGCCAGGCTGGAATGAGGTGCATAGCCGTAGCTACGGATCGAATGAAGCCCAAGTTTAGCGGGGCCTGGACCAGCCAGCGCCGGGATGCGCGTTTCGGACACTGACTGTTTTTCAGTCAAAACTAACCTGGGGATGCTCTGATCAATGCAGTATTTCGTCGTTGCGAATGAAGTGAAGCAATCCAGCACTGCTCTCATACAAGACATTCTGGGTTGCCGCATCTTCGGCACGCATTGACGCAGTTACAGAGCTTGCCCGGCATTAGTAAATCCTTAGCAAGGAGTTAAAGCCGTCTGCTGGGAAATGCGGGCTAGTGTCGTCCCTCTGGGAGGTTGTCGGCCAGACCGGGGCTTATGGCTTTTAACGCCCCCTGTCGCCGTTGAAATAGGCCACGTCACCTATGACCGATCCGGGATCGTCCAACTCGATATCGGTGTCTTCCGCTCTCGGGGCCTCGGCGCTGCTGAGTGCCGGCATAACCGTATGAAAGGATGTCCGGAGACGTCGAATTGGCTCATCGATGTTCAGCGGGTTGTCACGCCCCCAGAATTCGATCTCGAGCAGGATGGGGAAATTCGCCGCAAATGCC
>CAMYOI010000135.1 GCA_947259955.1 uncultured Gammaproteobacteria bacterium | reverse complement strand
CGGTCTGGCCAAGTGCTGGAAGCGGAAGCAAAGAATGCAAGAACAGCAGGCTAAGACAGCTGCGCGTGAAAAACCAGTACACGGTTTTGTTGTCGATCGACGTGCTTATCATAACGAGCACCACTCTCAGGGCTGCCTAACTCATCGCTTCAGAAACATCTGAGGAAGCTCTGATCAATTGTGTCATTGCGAGGAGCGGAGCGACGTGGCAATCCAGAAGTTCTCGAATAACTACGGTGCTGGATTGCTTCACTTCGTACGCAATGACGAAATACTGAATTTATCAGAGTTTCCTTGATTTTTTGATTGATATAGGATTTACAGGTAACACATCCAGCGCTGTCCGAACCCTCCTTGGTCAGGGGCGGGGCTCTTGCCTTGTTCAATCATAGAGTTCGCTTATTTTAGGCACCGCGAATAGTGTTTAGCAAGAAGCATAAAGCGCAATTCGTCAGAGCATTTGACCGGCGGCGCGGATTGCCGCCGATTGGCACATGCCGACACGATCAAATCGTGTTTGATTTGAACGACCCATCGGCAGCTTCGCGTTGTCCACGGATTCTCGTACATTGGATCGGCGAACGGCGGGCATTGTGCACACGCTCGAGTTCGTCTATTCGTGGGAAGATTCCAGTAATGGGGACTTTTCGCTTAGCTCAATACACTTTTTAGGGTGTCCGTCAGTCGTTTGGCACCGTCTTCGAAATTCGCGTGGCTGAGTTGAATGGCATTTCGGTGCGCCAGCGCCTTGATCTCCTCCGGCAAGTCGCTCGCTAACGGCATACTGGCATTCTCGACGAGTACCGGTATCACTCTAATGTTGCGTTTGAGGGCCGTAGCGATTTCGAGTCGCACGTAATCATCTGGATCATCGATTCTACGCCCCTGGTCGTTGGAGGCGCTCAACCAGTGCTCTCCAATGATAGCCACCAGGACTTTACATTTTTGTAAAGTGTCATTGATGGCCTGGGTAAAATCAACGCCCAGATCGATGTCGGCAACGTCGATGAAGACTCGTTTATCTCCCAATGTGCTGCTCAGAGTTTCGTTCAAACTGCGTGCGAACCATTTACTGTCATCGCGCCGGTAGCTAATAAAAACACCGTTACCATCGGATTTTTCGGATTGTTGTACGGCCGCCGTGCGTCTGCTTCGCTGCTGCGATTTTCTGGCGAACCGCCACAGCACGACAACCAATGGAATCAGCAAGGTCGATGCCAGCCATTGCCAATGCTCGGTCAGCCAGCTCTTCAGTAGGGCTGTCGTGGTCACATTGACGCGGATTGGTCTCTCGATGAGGGGGTGGTCGACTTTCTCTTCCTTACCGTCAGGCAGATTCAGACGGACCGTAACTGTCAGGGTCAGTCTCTGCAGGCCGCGTTTTCTGGGGGTCACATCGAAAGACCATTGCGTTGCCCGCGTGTCCGTTACGATCTGCTCCGAACTATTCAACGCCACGATGTCAAAAGCGTGGCCTTCCTCAGGCGGTCCGCAGCACAGTTGTACTTTCATGAAAGTACCGATCTTGATTGTTTCGATTCGCGGTTCTCCTTCACCTACCAGACCCTCGGCCAGATCTTTTTCGGATACACGATCCGTAGCCAAACGAATCTCGATCCGTTCTTTCTTGTCGAGCGTCATCTGTTCCGGTGGATTGAAGAGAATGTTCCCCGAGGATAGTTCATCCAGCTTTCGCTTGATCAGTTCGGCTTCCGTTTCATACTGTGGCGCGGCGCCAAGCGATCTTGGTTGATCCGGTACATCTGTTTGCAAATCGTTCGATATCGAAGGATCCACCGTAACCTTGGGTGCAGGTTTGGTGACCGTAATTTCGGTGGGATTTGAATCCTGCTCCGAGCCGCACGACACCAGTAGACACTGTGGTGCAACCATGAACAGGAGAAGTGGGAGCAACTTGTGAAAGCGCCGCGGACAGGCAGTCCGGATACTGTATCCGCCGATCGTCATTCGCCCTGTCCCAATGAGTTTTCGAGCCTATAGTTTATCGGTTGTCTGACAAGCGACCCCTGACCGGAGCGACTCCCATCCGAAGCGTCTCGCTTTGATGGGAATTCAATCAGCCTGAGCCGATGGACTGCAAATGCCTTGGCCGGTCCACTTTTGCATTCAACTTTACAGCTCGAAGCCGAGGATGTCATCCTCGTGGTGCTGCCGGTGAATGGTGGCGACGGGGTACACTAGTATATCTAATTTGCTCACTCGGCTATACGGATTGCGATGAATTGTTATTAAATGCTTGTGTCGCAGAAAACCCGCGCACATGTATCTCGCGGTGTACCAAGAAGAATGAACAGTAGATTCCCCAGAAGGCCTCGGCTATTGAGCAACTGTTTGCGCTCTGTATTGTTGACCGCCAACATGTCCGGCCGACGAGTGCCATATCCGGCAGCATGTGATTTTTGCCACAGAATAATTTTTGGAGTTTGATGAAGATTGGGCAAGGGCTTCAACGAACGAACGAGGGCCGGCGCCGGCATCGGCCGCCGATATCTCGATTCAGGCGTTGGTGCAACAAAACGTAAACTCCAGACCAAGAATGAAAGCCCGGCGAGATATTCGTTGGGATTTTTAAAGGATTAGACCGTGCATCAGAACATTGACCTCGTGATTGTAGTCAAAATCGGTCTAGAGTAAGTTAATTACAACAGAACAATGGATAAGCAGGCGTAAGTGCAAAGCAGGCATGCAATTTTCAATGCCGTTCTGGCGATTAGTTTAGCGGCAGAATCATCCGCAGGTTTCGGCGCCAGTGACGTGGCCGCGTGCATCGAAATGGCCAAGAGTGGCTTGCGGCCGATCGCCGAAGTCAGATCCGAAAGATTCCTGGGTAAAGTCGAGGCGTCTACAGCGCAGTGCCGCGGCGGTGACAAGGCGGTCGGTCAGCGCCGCACGCCCTGGGTCGACTGGGCGAACTACTGGGCAACCGGTGATGCGGGCACGCTTAAGGCCGGGGAAGAAGCGAAAACCGTGCTGGGCACTCACCTGAAACCCAATGGCCGGGGTATCGATGGTTCGCTGCTGGATCTCGAATACCAGCGCATCGAATTAATAAAATTCAACCTGTTTGACAACTATACCTATGAGACCTATGTCAAAGGTCCGGGGGATAGACCCGGTTCCGCCGTGAATCAATGGGACGAGATGCGCTTAACGGCGGACCACCCGGACTATGCGTCCGTGGGCGGCAGTGGGCCGCAACTGTGTAGTGGAGAGCTCATACGTTACCGGACGTTGACTGGTATCTGCAACGATATCCGAAACCCTAAAATGGGTTCCAGCGGCGCCTATTTTTCCCGCAATGTCGACTTCGAATCTACTTTTCCTCGACTCGGCAATAACGAACTGGCCAGGGCGAGGCACGGTGACCAGGAAAATGGCAGTCGTATCGATCTGTACAAGCCAGATCCACAGCTGATCAGCCGCGTGCTGTTCACTCGGCAGCAGAAAAGTGACACCTGCAACGAGGGATACGGAGCCGTCGACTACGCCACCACCGCACATTGCGATTATTTGAAGGCTCCCGTCTTCAACGTGCTGGCCGCGTTTTGGATCCAGTTCATGACCCACGACTGGTTTTCACATCTCCATGAAGGCCGCAACAAATCCGGCCTCATCACGGTGGGGTGCGAATCCGAACAAGCGCGCGCACTCGGCTGCCGGTCCCAGGACCGCGCGGAGGGTTCCCTGTTCGAGTTGGAAAATGAGCCGGGCACGTTCGACCACAACGGCGTCGACTACTTGAGGCGCGCACCGAAAACGACCGCCAATACGGTAACGGCGTGGTGGGACGCATCCCAAATTTACGGCTACGACGCTGCGTCGTTGAAGCGAGCGATTCGCGACCCCAATGATCCGGCCAAACTACTGCAACCAAAGGGCTACCTGCCGCTGCTCGACGAGTGCGTCCCCGAGTGTCGCGTAGAACCGCAGTGGCACGGTCAGGAAGCGGCCGCTTTCCCGGATAACTGGAACATCGGAATGAGTTTCTATCACAACTTGTTCGTTCGCGAGCACAACAGCTTCGTCGACAGGTTTCGCGAACAGCAGCTCCGATCACCGAAAGCCGACTCCGGTATGCGGCACCCGGATGCGCCGGCACGCGTAATCGCTTATGCCGATGCATCGGACGAGGAAATCTACCAGGCGGCCCGGCTGGTGGTATCAGCTTTGATCGCGAAGATCCATACCATTGAGTGGACTCCACAGCTCCTCTACGGTGAACCGCTTTACAGGGTAATGAACGCGAATTGGTTCGGCCTGTTCAACCTCGAGGAGAACGATGTTTCCCTGGTACTTAAAAAAATATTTGATAAAGAACAGAACATATTCAGTCGCACGTCCAGCCGCATTGCAAGAACGTTGGGAATGCAGAGTAGAGGGGATGAGTCGAATAGCTGGTATTCCGTGTTAGCGTCAGGTGCCGGCATTTTCGGGCTGAACAACAGCCGGGTAAGCGGGCAATTATGGTGGAAACAAGACCGCTGGGACCTCGCCAATCCGGATGATGTCAACGGAGGTGTAAACCACTTCGGTTCGCCGTTCAACTTTCCGGAAGAATTCACCAGCGTGTATCGATTGCACGCGCTGGTGCCGGACCTGATCGAGTACCGCGATTTGCAGCGCCCGAATGCGATTGCGCTTAAAATACCGGTAGTAAAGACAGTGCGCGGCGAGGCCAGTAGGGAAGTTCGCGCGCGCGGCCTTGGGAACTGGGCGCTGAGTATGGGCCGGCAGCGGTTGGGTTTGCTGCACTTGCGGAATCACCCCATGTTTTTACAGAACCTGGAAATGGGTCATCTGGGACCCGGCAACAAGCTCGACATCGTGGCCCTGGATATTTTCCGCGACAGGGAACGCGGCATACCACGATACAATGAATTCCGCCGCCAGATAGGGTTGAAGTCTCTAAGCAGCTTCGATGACTTTATAGACCAGCGCTTGCCAATGGACTCGCCGCAGCGTCGAGCTCAGGAGGAAGTGGTGTCAAAGCTCCGTGAGATCTACGGCGCCCATATCTGTGATGAAGGCAAGATTATTACCAACGTTCAGTATGGGGAAGATGGTAAATTTATCAACGATTGCCTCGGACATGCGGACAAGTCGGTGGTGGACAACGTGGAGGACGTCGACACGCTGGTGGGTTGGCTGGCCGAATATACACGGCCTCACGGCTTCGCGATTTCAGAAACCCAGTTCCACGTTTTCATCATAAATGCATCCCGACGTTTGTTCAGCGACCGCTTTTTCACTTCCAGCTTTCGACCCGAATTCTACTCACATCTTGGCTACAACTGGGTGCTGAACAACGGGCCGTTGGACGATTGCCCATATCCGGTGCAAATCGGGAAAGATGGTAAGCAGCAATGTAACGAACCAGAACCGTCCAACGGACACGTGATTTCAGTGTCGCCTCTAAAGCGCGTCCTCATGCGAAACGTGCCGGAATTGCGTGACGAGTTGATTCACGTGGTGAATACATTCGATCCTTGGGCCCGTGATCGTGGAGAGTACTACTCCCTGGCTTGGCGGCCCCGCGACGACGCCGCTGACGATCCGGCGTTTGAAATGTAGACCCGCAATTGACGAGAGTCCAACAGTGAAAGGAGACCCATGATGAACGAGAGTGTTGAGAAATGGCTCGATAAATCGCGCGACGAACTGGATGAGATTTACAAACAGGCGGAGCCTGGTCAAATTCCCGACGGAGATACACGAGGAACAGCCATCGTCGCGGGCTCCACGCTGGCAAAACTTTACGCTCGCTTCGCCAGGCTGTTCGCCTGGCAGGGCAAGGTGTTCGATCTGTTCCCGCCGGACAAATCGAGTGGTATCCTGATTAACAAGATAAGCCCGTTCAGCCTGACCTTCGTCGTGGCCAAGGTTTACAAGGACAAAAGCTGGATGGACGATAAGGAAACTATTGTTATCGACTACTCGGAAACTTCTTTTTTCTTCAAAAAGGTCCGCGACGAAATCCGCGAGGCGGAACCGGGTGTGTACCTTGGCAAAGTCTGGTGGGGCAGGACGCGGATCCTGGACTTCGCTTTGACATACAAGTCAAGTTGATTCATACCAGACACGATGCTGTCAACTAAGTCGAGCACGCATACAAGAGTAACGCACCTGCAGAAACAAAAGTTTCGCGTTTGGTTGAGTTCTGTGAGTAATGCCACATCAATAAACACCAGGCTAGCGGAGCATTTATCGGACAACCTTGTCCTATGAAAGAGGTATTCGAAATGAATGATAAGTCGTTGTCTTCAATGAGCATGTCGGAACTGCGCGAAGAATTGCGTTCTCGGAGCAAATTGAAATCAGGTTTGGATTTGACCGCATCCAGTAACGCGATATCCAGGGAACCCCGACCAGATCTCGAAAGCTACTCTTCCAAAGACGTTGCCAACGAAATAGTGGCTCGCCAAAAGGTCATATACGGGGAAGACGACAGACGGGAAATCAAAGACGTGCAAGACCAGGACGCGTTACGAAACTCCGGCAGCGTCGCCGCAATATTCAAGACAAGTGATGTAGTTGACCATGGAGATGGAACCGTGTCACTCCCGTCTTCTACTATGGCCCAACAGTTCGAGAGCGGCGGAAGTCCTCTTTGTGACGACGAGCCGTTTCGATCGCAGCCCGCCGGCGCGATTTGCACCGCATTTTTAGTCGGAGAGGATTTGGTCGCTACGGCAGGTCACTGCCTGAATCAAAGCAATATCGGTACGCGTCGCTTTGTATTTGGATATCACATGATTTCCGAGAATGAGGCCGCGGTAAATGTCCCGTCAGCGGACGTCTATACCGGCACCGAGCTGCTTGGCTGGGAGCTTGACAACGACGGGGCGGATTGGGCGGTAGTCAGATTGGATCGAAAGGTGGAAGGCAGGACACCGTTGGTCATTCAGCGATCCAACAAAGTGGCCGACGGCGCCAGGCTCTATGTGATTGGTCATCCCGCAGGATTGCCGAAAAAGCTAGCCGGAGAAGCGGAAGTAAGAAGCAACGACAATGATGAGTTCTTCGTCGCAAATCTGGACACCTATGGAGGGAATTCAGGTTCTCCGGTCTTCAATGCCGATACGCACGAAGTCGAAGGCATACTGGTCCGTGGAGAGACTGATTTCCAGAGCATCGGCTCGTGTGTCGTGTCTTTTACCTGCCCGGTCCAGGGCTGCAGGGGGGAAGACTGCACCCGAGTATCACTGATCTCCAGCGTTCTATCTTAGAGTTTTGCGTAAGTATAGTTTTGGAGTTCATTCGACGAGAATCATAGGAGACTGATAATGAAACGTCATTATTTCGTACGGGATCGCCGTATCGAGGTCGAAGAGATTCCCAATGTAACGGCGGTTCACGTATCAACCGACGAACAAGGCGTCCCCAAGGCCGGGGCGCCCTCGTTCGGCGCTTCCGCTGAACCTGCGCTTCGGGCGGAAACGGAACAAATCATGCCGCGGGAAACCGCGGAGGCGTTCGCCAGGGCGAATTGGCTGTTCGTGGAGCCATCCGATGATCTTGTCCGCGCCATGGAAGCCCACCGCAGGTTCGACAACGCCGAAGAAGTCGGAAAGATCATCCGCAGAGACGATGGCTCCGTAGGTATCACCACCACTCGCATAAATGTGCAACTCAAACCCGAGTATAACGCTGATGAGTGTCTGCAGATCCTGGCCGAGCACGATCTCGACGTGCTGACGGTGCTGAAATTCGCTCCGAATCTTTTCGAGGTCAACGCAAACCGCTGGGCGGATTCGCTGGAAGCGTCCGTGGCGCTTCATGACGATCCGCGCTTTACCCTGGCCGAGCCCTCATTTGTCGAACATATTCCGCAGCGGTTCGTTCCCTCGGATCCCGATTACACGGAGCAATGGCAGTGGAATAATTCAGGCGCCAACGGCGGCACCCTTGGTGCGGACGTCAGGGCTGAGGGGGCCTGGGATCTGTCGCTGGGAGCCGAGGTCAGGGTCGGCGTCATCGACAACGGTTTTGATGCAGATCATGAAGACCTGGCTTCGGGCGTGGCGCCCGAATCCGGATTCTTCGAATCGAGCAGCGGAAATACCGTTTTCCATCAGGGCACAGCCGGAATGCCGGACAGCAACCACGGTACTTTTTGTGCCGGAATGGTGGGTGCCCGTCATAACAACGGAAACGGTGGCTGCGGGGCTGCACCGGCTTGCGAACTCGTATTGATCTCCTGCCTTGGTGATCAAGTAGGCACCCAGACCACGCTTGCCAGGGCGGTGGGCTATGCCGCGAATTTTTCCAACGAAGCGGCGGGTGCGGATCCAGCACAGGGGGCGGATATCCTCGTTTGCAGCCTCGGTCCCAACGGGGCGGTCTGGAATTTGACCGCGACGCTGGAGATGGCGTTGGAAAGCGCCGCAACGAATGGACGCAACGGCCTTGGACTCACTATTTTCTGGGCGGCCAGCAACGGTCATAACGTCGATGTGAGTTTGGATGAAATCGTATCGCATGATGATGTGATCGCAGTCGTTAGATCTGATTCGAATGACTTGGAGGACAACGCCGCGAGAGGAAACGCCGTTGAACTTATCGCCCCGGGTGTGGATGTTTACAGCACAAAATCCGGCAACACATATGGAACGTCTACCGGCACCAGTTTCGCGGCCCCCTGCGCAGCCGGCTGCGCGGCTCTGGCGCTATCCGCCAATACCAACCTTAACAGGGATGAGCTGCGCCGGATCATGCGCGACAGCGCGGATAAGATTGGTGGTGTCGTATATGACGCTAATGGGCATCACGACGACTACGGCTTTGGCCGGGTAAACGCGGAGCAAGCGGTGCTGCGTTCCTCGGCGATCGTTTGATGACATCCTGTAGGTGTCTAATTAGCGTTCACGCAGCGATTGGAAGTTGGACCAATCCACGGCAGTGCATCTGCCATCTGAAATCATCGATTTTCGCAGGCGATGCCCTGGATTCGCCAAGCGAAACGTGAACACGTTCGTGGTTGTAATAGTCCTTAAACTCGTTGAGTTTCCTCTCCAGTTCAACCGTA
>CAMYOI010000134.1 GCA_947259955.1 uncultured Gammaproteobacteria bacterium | reverse complement strand
TGCGAGTCTTTCAGCCCATCCCGCGATGCATCCAGACGCAGCAGAGCTTCATCCACCTCGAGACAATGCCAGTCGACCGACTTCATCTCAGGATCCGGCAAATACGTAGATAAGCGCCGCGGTCAATAGCGCGATCGACAAAGTGCGCACACCGCTTCGCAGCCACGAGGTGCCGCCGATCCGGCCCAGAAACACACCCAGCAAGAAAGTGGACAACAATGCCACCAGTATGGCGGCGTACAGGGGAGGCATCGGCAGAGATACGCCGGCACTTGCCAGCCAGAGCGGGACCAGAATCAGAAGAGATATGATCAGGGGCGCCGAACCGTTGACCAGGCCAATCAGCAGAGGCACCCAACGCACCGCCTCGCCGTGAAGACTCTCTTCGAGATCGGCGATCATCGAGCTCTCGAGTGCGGTCAATTCCCGCCGCCGTTCAGCCGTCTCACTCACGTAAGCGCTGCTTACGCCGCTGACGGCCAGGGCAATGGCCGCGCCCAGGCAGGCATTGATGATCAGCACCAGATCGGTAGAGGCGCTGAGGGTAAATCCGACGATGATGCCCAGCATGGTGAGCGCGCCGTCGAATCCGTTCACCACGAAATAACGACGGGCGATTCCGTGGGTACGGGTTATGTGCAGCAGAAATTTTACCCGGCTTAAAAGACTCACCTATTCTCGACCGGCGTCAACCTCGCTCAGTACTTCCACCTCGTCTATGCTGTGAATCGAGCCCCCCATGCTGTTGATGCTGGTCTGAACCGCATCGAAATCGATAGCGCTCCCTTGCACGACCACCTGGAGCGTTTCCGTTTTCTCGTCCAACTCGATAACTGTGAGATGAACACGGTAATCGCAACCAAGCCCGGCGATGGTCCGTGAAAACTCCAGCGCGTTGGGCAGGTGAGGTTTCAATACGTCCAGGACGATCCGCTTTACGGAAACCATGATTTCGCTGTCTTCTCGTTTTTCCATTGCAGTCGCCCGGGAGCCTGTCCGATCATTTTTCAGGCTAATTATGACACTCGATTATATTGTAGGAGGCGCGCCTCGCGCCGATAAATCGCGGCGGGGCGCCGCTCCTACAAATTTCCACGACATCCCTACCCCTATTGTAGGAGGCGCGCCTCGCGCCGATTTCGAGGGATTGGAATCATATCGGTCACCAACAAATCGGCGGTTCCCGACCAATAGGATTCCGGCTGGCTAGGTGCGCGCGAGCAATCGCTTCAGTGCCGTCAACGATCGCGTATTGATCACGTCACCGGCTTCGAGCCAGCCGCGGCGGGCCTGATCCACACCAAAACGCATATAATCGAGATTCGCCACGCTGTGCGCATCGGTGGATATCGCCACTTTCACGCCCAGGTCCCTGGCCATGCGGCAGGCGTCATCGTTCAGATCCAGCCGATCGGGCTGGGCGTTGACCTCCAGAAAGCAACCGTTGTTCTTCGCCCCCTCGATGACGCGCTCGATGTCGATATCATACGCATCCCGTTTGTTGATCAAGCGTCCCGTCGGGTGCGCGAAGATGTTGAAGTAGGGATTGTCCATCGCGCGCAAAACCCGCTCGGTTTGTTTTTTTCGTGACAGTCTGAATTTCGAGTGGATCGAGCACACCCTGAGATCCAGAGCCTTGAGTACGTCGTCCGGCAGGTCCAGCGACCCGTCTTCCAGTATATCAACCTCGATGCCGGTGAGAATTTCGATATTCCGGAGTCTCTCGTTGAGCCGTTCGATGCCTTCGATCTGCTTCCTCAATCTTTTTTCGTCCAGTCCGTTCACCACCGTGAGGCGCCGCGAGTGATCGGTTATGGCGATGTACTCATAACCCCTTTCCGCAGCAGCCTCGGCCATGTCCTTCAGACTGTCGCGGCCGTCCGTCGCCGTGGTGTGCATGTGCAGGTCCCCCCGGATGTCGGCAACCCCGATCAGTTCGGGCAGGCGGCCCTCGCGGGCGGCTTCGATCTCGCCGCGATTTTCCCGCAATTCCGGTTCGATATACGCCAGCCCGAATTGCTTGTAGATTTCATCCTCCGTCCTGCCCGTAATGCGCTTTTTTCCTTTGTAAACGCCGTATTCATTGATCTTCAAGTCCCGTTTCTGGGCCATCTTGCGCAGCGCGATGTTGTGGGCTTTGGACCCGGTGAAATAGTGGAGCGCCGCGCCGTAGCTGACTTCGGGCACGACCCGCAAATCAACCTGCAGACCCGATTCGAGGTGGACCGTGCTGCGCGTACTGCCGTGGGAAACCACTTCGCCGACGTCGTCGAAATCGGTAAATCGTTGTATGACGTCCGAGTCCTTCCTGGCCGTTGCCAGAATATCGAGATCCCCTACGGTTTCCCTGCGGCGGCGATAGCTGCCGGCGACGACCAGCCGCTTCACGCCGTCGGCGCGCTTCAGATGCGCGAGCAGCCGCCGTGCGGTCTCCTCCACTTCGGCGATGAGCATGCGGGGGGCCTGGCCGCTCCAGGCGTCGACGCGCTTCATGATGGTGTGCTCGGTCTTGTCGCCGAAACCGGGCAGCGCGCGGATGCGGCCGGCCCGGGCCGCGCGCCTCAGGTCATCGATGCTGCGAACCCCGAGTTCACGGTAAAGCGTTTTCACGCGCTTCGCGCCCAGACCCTCGATCCTCATCATATCGCTGAGCTCGGTCGGCACCCGTTCTTCGAGCTTCTCCAACTGGGGCAGGTGCCCGGTCTCGACGATAGTCCTGATCTTGGCCGCGATATCGCGCCCGATGCCGGGCAGTTTCGACAAGTCCTCGTCCTGCGCCACCCTATCCGCCATGCCGCGCGACTGGGCCCGGATCGTCTGTGCGGCGCCGCGGTAAGCGCGCACCCGGAACGGGTTGGCATCGTCGATCTCGAGGAGATCCGCCATGCGGTCCAGAAGGCGGGCGATGTCGGTGTTGTTCAAAATCCCATTACCCCCGGCAGCCAGAGCGTCATGGCGGGCCAATAAGTGATCAGAAGTACGGTGATAAGCAAAATGCCTATATAGGGCAGCGTGTAGCGATAGATGCGTGTAAGCGGCAGATTGAAACGATACGAAGACAGGAACAGGTTCTCGCCCATGGGCGGCATCAGGTAACCAAGCTGCGCGTTGGCCAGAAAAATCACCCCCAGATGGACCGGATCGACGCCGTAGGCAATGGCCATGGGCGCAATCAGCGGTACGATGACGATAATGGCCGAGTAGATATCCATCAGTGCGCCCACCACGATCAAGAGGATATTGATCATCAGCAAGAACCACAGGGGCGATTCGATAAACGATTGTATCCACGCCAGCGCGTGCATGGGTACCTGCGCGATAACGAGATAGTTAGTCAGCCCGAGGGCCATGCCCAGGATGATCATGAAGCCCCCGATCATGGTCGCACTTTCGGCGGCGATGCGGGTACCGTCGCGAATGATATTCAATTCCCTGAACACGACGCACTCGACCACGATCGCATACAGCACGGTAAGGGCCGCCGCCTCGACGAGGGTCGCAAACCCGCCAAAAATGCTGACAAGGATCACCGCGGGCAGAGCGATTTCCCATTTCGCCTGCCAAAATGCGGCGACGAATCTCCGGCCGCTGAATCGACTGCGCCGCGCGCCCTCGAATGCACCGCGCCAGGCCCCCCAGGCAGCGACGGCGACAACCAGCAGCAGGCCGGGCAGCAATCCCGCGATGAACAGCTTGTCCAGCGCGACCTCCGCGTAGTATGCATACAGGATCACCGGCAGGCTGGGTGGAAACAACACGCCGATCGAGCCGGACACGGTGACGAGGCCCACCGCGTTGGATTCCTTGTAGTTCGATTTGAGCAGCATCGGCAGCAGCAGACCGCCCATGGCCAGTATGGTGATGCCCGACGCGCCGGTCAGCGGCGTAAAAAATGCGAGCACCAGGGTGGTGACGACGGCCAGGCCGCCGGGCATCCACCCGACCATGGCTGAGAAGAAGCGCAACAAACGACGGCTCGAGCCGCCTTCTGCAAGAATATAGCCGGCAAAGGTAAACAGCGGGATCGCCGGGAGCATTGGCGAGGTGCTCATGCGATACGACTCGCCGGGGACCGCCGAAATCGGCGTGCCTTCGTCAATGAACAGCAGCAGGGCCGCGCCGCCGATAGCGGTAAAGATCGGGATGCCCAGCGCCGTCCCGATCAGTATCAACACCCCGAGCGGCAGCAGCAGGCCGCTCCCCTGAAGATCCACACCCAATCCCAATACCAGCGGCACGGCGAGGCCGCAGGCGGCGACAACCCGGCCGACCCAGCGGTCGGAGGCGTGCCGGATCATGCGACCGACGATCAGGGCGAAGCCGATGGGCATTACCGCGGTAAACGCCCAGACCGGGATCCCCCAGCTGACCATGTCGCCGTATTCGCGATCGATCTTGACCAGCTGCACGCTCGCGATGAAAAGGCACGTCATCACGCCAACGGCAACGAAGGCGGCGAAGACACGGACCCTTCGATCCCATGGCGCCTTGAAGAATCCGGCGGTGGCCAGCGCCAGGTTGCGATCGGAACGCGCCGCCAGAGCGGCTCCCATCAGCGTGATCGACAACATGAGGTGCTGCACGATAGGAATGGACCCCGCGATACCACTGCCGAACAGCTCTCGCGTGATCACCTCCAGCAGGGGCAGTGCCGCCATGAAAGCCAGGATCAATATCGAGATCGAATTTTCGATGCGATGCAGTATCGGAGAATCAGGCGTATTCACGAGTATCACGATCGGGAGATCGGTTTCGACCGCACGGATTGTAACTTAATGCCGGCCCGGGTTGGCCCTGGGAATGCCGGAGAACTTCGATTTATAGAGATTCTTTGTGGAGCCCAAGGATCTTTTCGAACATTTCCGGGCGCTCCCGTTTGCAAGGCAGTTCAGCGTAAGTGTTTACCACTTCGGTCCGCCAGAGTTCGGTTTCACTGTCGCTCAGCTTTACAACCGTCAGTCCCCTGGCCTGCATCTCGTCAAGCGCCTCGTTCTCAGCTCTACGGATAGTCTGGCGCAGGCGTCCAACGATATCTTCCGTGGCATCCAGAAAACTCTGCTGCAGACTCTGTGGAAATTTATTCCACGTATCCAGGCTCAAAACCATCGCGGCGTTCAGCGGAGACCACTTCAGATCCGTCATGTAATTCACGATCTGATAGGATCGATCCAGCAGCGCAAACAGTGGAGGCACATCGATGGCCTCGATCAGACCGGTCTGCAGCGACGTCAGCATGTCGGTGGCCGGCAAAGGCACGACCTGCAGCCTGAACTTGCTGAACAACCTCTCGAATTCCGGAAAACCGGGGGTGGTCCACAGTCTGAGTTGCCTCAGATCGTCCGGCGTCCTCACCGGACGCTTGGTGAAGAAATAGACCCAGCCCGCCTCAGCCCAGGCGAGGATTTTGAAGCCGCGTTTTTCGAATCGCTTTTCCACTTCGGGGCTGATTCTCTCGCGCACGTAGTCGAGTTGTTCGTAGGAATCGAACAACAGAGGTATGTTCAGGCAACCGATAGTTTCCTCGATCCGCGGCAGCCCCGATCCCGAAATCGCGATCCCGTCCAGACCCCGCCGCTGCACCTTGCGCACCATCTCCGTCTCATCGCCGAGCACCCCCCCGGCATAGATCCTCAGCTCGACCTGACCGTTGGAAAGTTGGAGCCACTTCTGCCGGATCTCGAGGATGGCGTCGTGCCAGGCCGAGCCCTCCGGGGCGATCGTGCCGAATTTGACAATGGTTCCATCCGCCGTCGATGCGGCTTGGCTCGCGGCGGTCAGAATGAATGCAAGCAACAGCCTGCGAAGCGCGTTGCGCGTCGTTGTTATCATTATCGGTTCACCCCGTTTTGCTTCACAGAAACAACTCGTCGATGCGATCGAGCAGCCATTTTGCACGGCGCTGGGCAATGGTGTTCATCAAGCGATTGCCCGGGTCCGCGTCCGGATCCACCGCAAGCGCTTTTTCGAGCAGAGACTGAAACTCCTGCCGATCCTGGTTGGACACGGACAGCGCCTCGGCCAGGGCCACGTAAAGACCCGCTCGATCCCCGTTCGACAATTCGAGCGCCCGGGCGTAATGCCCGCGGATATCCGACTCTTTGATGCCGGTGCGCTGAGCCGCGGCCCAGGTGATCTGGAATTCGTGCAGCGCGCCGCGATTCCATGCCTCGTCCAGGATCAATGAACGATCCAGCATAGCCTCGACCTCGGGTAGCCTGGCCAACAGCGCGGGCTCGTTTTTGGAGACCGAGATCGCCAGTCCCAGCGACGCCGCGGCCCAATACAGAAATGGCAAATCCCTGTCCGTGGAGGAGGCCGGTATGAGCAGAACCGCCTGATCCGGGTCTTCGGCCAGCGCCTCGCGGAATCCGGGAGCCGTCTGCTCCAGTGCACGCAAGGCATAGTTCAATCCGCGCAGGTAGAGCTTTCGTGCGCGCGTCCGCAATTCATACGCGCGATCGAGATCATCCAGATTTGCAAGCTCCGCTTCGTAGTGGACGTATGCATAGGCGTACAGAACGAACCCGCGGCTGGCGGTCAGGAGAAGACCGCGGTGTTTGGGTGATTCGACGAGCAGGCTTTCGACGAGCTTGAGGCTGAATGGCAGGGCCTCGCCGATCAGGACGATGTCATCGTCGCTCTCGTACACCGAATCGCCCTCGGCCAGCATGTCGCCAATGGTGTTTACCGCATAGCGTTTTGGTGAGCACGCCGAGACAAGAAAAACGAAAAATCCGACGATCACGATGACTGGAAATCTTTTCATTCGATTGTGCCGACTCACCCCTTGATACATATTATAGGTTCGACTCGTGCGACCTTTCGCGCCAGGCCCGCCCTGTCCGCCGCGTCGACGACCTCGGCTACGTCCTTGTAGGCACCCGGCGCTTCCTCGGCGATACCGCGCATACTGGGGCTGCGTATCAGGATACCGCGGTCGGCGAGTTCGTCCACCAGGCTGCGGCCCCGCCACCGCTTCAACGCGGCGCGCCGGCTCATTGCCCGGCCGGCGCCGTGGCAGGCGGAACTTAGGGCCTTGCTTTCGCTCTCCTTCGTTCCCGCCAGTACGAAGGAGTGGGTGCCCATCGAACCGCCGATGATCACCGGCTGCCCCGCCGACCGCAACGGATCCGGGATCTCAGGATGGCCCGGGCCAAAGGCCCGGGTAGCGCCCTTGCGATGGACGAACAGTCGCTGCGTCCGGTCACCCATTGTATGCTGCTCGACCTTGCAGGTGTTGTGAGACACGTCGTAAAGCACTGCTAGATCCGATCGAGGCAAAACTTTCGCGAATGCCCGGCGCGACAGGTGGGTAATGATCTGGCGATTTCCGAGCGCGCAGTTCATCGCCGCCCGCATCGCACCCAGATACGATTGACCGACCGGTGATTCGACGGGAGCGCAGGCAAGTTCCCGGTCCGGCAGATGGACGCCATGCTCGGCGGCCGCAACCGCCATGCTCTTGAGGAACTCGGTGCCGATCTGATGCCCCAGGCCGCGCGACCCGCAATGAATACTCAGCACGATGCTGCCCACGCTCAAGCCGAAGGCGCGGGCGATGTCTTCATCGTAGACCTCATCGACATGCTGTACCTCCAGGTAGTGATTGCCGGAACCGAGCGTGCCCATTTCATCTTGCTGCCGCTTCTTGGCGCGGTTCGAGACCTGATCCGGCCGCGCCCCTGTCATACAGCCGTGTTCCTCGATGCGTTCCAGATCTTCTGCTCGCCCCCACCCCCGCTCAACCGCCCAGCGGGCGCCTCCCCGCAGCATGTCATCCATTTCATGCATGGACAGGTGAATCGTGCCTACGCTGCCTACGCCTGCCGGCACCGCACGATACAACTGTTCAGCCAGGCGGGCCTTGACCCCCTCCACTTCTCCCTTTCCTAACCCCGTGGTCAGCATACGAACCCCACAGGAGATGTCGAAACCGACCCCTCCCGCGGACACGATCCCGCCCTGTTCAGGATCGAACGCCGCCACACCGCCTATGGGAAAACCATAGCCCCAGTGTGCGTCCGGCATTGCATACGAGGCGCCGACAATACCGGGCAACATGGCAACGTTGCAGGCCTGCTCGTACACCTTGTGATCCATGGCCTGGATCAGTTCCTTTGAGGCAAACAGCACCGCCGGCACCCGCATGGCGCCGTGAGGTTCGATGCGCCAGGTAAACTCGTCTTGTCGATTCAGTAAATCGAGATCCATTTGCTTCCCCTCATCCGGGTTGTCATCAGACGTCCACCACGGTCTGTGCCACCCACTGATCTTTTTCGTTTCGGCAGACGGACAGCGTCGTGAGCGTCGCACCCTTGACCTCCACGGCGGGATGGTGCCGCCGAACGTCGACGGGTTCGCCCCAGGCCCGTCCCGTTAATTTCCCATTCCGATGTTGCACCCGGAACCGGCTGAACAGCATCTTTCTCACGGCCATCTCGTACACCAGCGCGTTCAACCAATCGACCAACAGCAATTCATCGTCAGGCGCTTCACAGCTCAAGTCAATACGCGTTTCGGGCTGCACTTTTGCCGGCTCTACAACGATAGCGGTCAACGCCAGCGCCGCCTGCTCGAAAGCCGCCGACAGGGAACCGCCCACGCCGCGAATTCCCATGTCCGCTTCGTGATCATAGTGCTCCCAGTGGTCGTGGCTGCTGCGGGACATCATCGGCAGGTCAAAACTTCATCTTAGCGCAGTGTCGCCCCTCAACCCCACTTCTTTAGCCACCCAATTTTAGGTCTGCGGAGGACCTTGCGGGGAATTGGCCGGTTTAGGCTATAATCCCGCCCTCGCCCGCACCGAAGCAGCTTGGCATCTCATACCAGATCAGTACCAGAGACCAGCCGGGCGCACGCAAGCCCTTCATATATGGCCAGGTAGCTCAGTCGGTAGAGCAGGGGACTGAAAATCCCCGTGTCGGCAGTTCGATTCTGTCCCTGGCCACCATAAAAAACAATAACTTACCTACTCCTGCTTTTTAATCCCCGTGTCACGCGGTACAATTTCGGAACACCTGTGCTCCGGAGACCGCAATGGCAACCATCAACAAGACCC
>CAMYOI010000133.1 GCA_947259955.1 uncultured Gammaproteobacteria bacterium | reverse complement strand
TACCTGACGCTGAACGCGTACATCGAGGAGGGGCTGGAACTCGCGCGGTTGGATCGCATCGTTGCCAGTCTGGGCGATGCGGCCCGACGGTGCGGAGTTTCGATCGTCGCCGGTGATACGAAAGTGGTGGGAAAGGGGCAGGGCGGTGGACTGTATCTGGCCACCACCGGCATCGGCCTGCGAATGCCCGGCCTGCGGCTGGGGATGGAATACATCGAAGCCGGTGACGCTGTCCTGGTGAGTGGCCCTGTCGGGGATCATGGTGCTGCCGTAATGCTGGCCAGGGAGCAGTTCGGTATGAGGGGCGATCTTGCTTCGGACTCGGCACCGGTGTTTGCGGTGGCCCAGGCCTTGATGACGTTCACGGGTTTGCGCTTCATGCGCGACCCAACCCGTGGTGGTGTGGCCACGGTATTGCATGAAATCGTTCGCATCACCGGGCGTGGCATCCGTTTGAGGGCGGCCGCCATGCCCGTGCGGGAGCAGGTTCAATCGGTTTGCGATATTCTTGGCTATGATCCTCTCTATCTCGCATGTGAGGGTCGAGTGCTGGCGGTCGTCGATGCGAACCAGGCGACCGACGCACTGGACTTGCTCAGACAAACCGAAGGCGGCGCTGGCGCGGCGGTGGTCGGTTCGATCGAGCCACGAGGCCCGGTGATTGCGGAAACCGAATTCGGCGGTGAGCGGATATTGCAGGAGCTGGAGGACGATCCGCTTCCGCGGATCTGCTAGCCTACTGGCGCTGGCTTGGTACCTGCAACGGCACCCCGGTGTTCATGACGGCTTGATAGAATTCAAGCGCCTTGTATTCGGCGCTCTGCGGCTTGAATGGTTTTGCACGAACCTGTTTGATGCAGCCGCTGTAGCGCCGATGCACGGTGCCCCAGGGCTTGTCCGCGATGGCCCATTCGGTGCGGTATACCGGGAATCCGGTCGTTTGCCCCAGTCCGGCGCTCAATACGTCGCCCCGCAGATTTTTGCCAACGCTTTGAACGTGGCAGTCGGAACACGAGAAGTGCAACTGTCCGCGCCTGGTCCAGTAGAACTCCTTGCCCTTTTCATACCACTCCCTGGCGCCATCCGAAGCGACCTCGATGGCCATTTTTTCGCCGTTGAACTGTTCCTTGAATGCCGCCACCAGGCGCGCGATCTTGCCATACCAGAGATTCCTGATCGGTTTCTCGCCGTTGGCTTGCAGGCACGCATTGATATCGCCCTCGATCGTGCGGATGTCGTTGGTGGCCGCATCATGGTAGGGGTAATTGTTGGCCGGCGGCTTGTCGCTGAAACAGTCGTCAAGTACGGGGGGAACTCCATGAGGATTTCCCAGTTGGCGCGGCGGTGCGCATATTGGGGCAGGGCGTTGACGCCGTCCTTGTATTCTTCCAGCGCCACCTCTGGGTTCTGCTTTATGAAATAGCCTTGAAATGCGGCGATGTCGTCCTCCACCGTACCGCTGCCCGCTTTGATGGCCCCGGCGAACAGTCCGGAAAACAAAAGGATCGAAGCTGTGCTGAGTACCGTGGTTTTCATGAGTTGCGCCTCTGATGTAATTTGACCGCGGCTTCCGCGCTGCCGGTCTCACCCACTTTGGCCTTCCATTCGGCGCCGATTTTATCACCGGGGCATTCGGCGTGCCAACCTGTAACCCTAACTACTGAAAAGGGACCCAAAGCACCACATCAAGCATCCGTATGGGCCTGAACGGTTGGCTAATGCTGTGTTCTTGATAAACCCCGCATAATGACACTGGGCTTACTATGCTATCCGCTTTGGCTACTCCACTTGAATCGATTGAAGATAATAGACGAGCGCGAGAATCCGGCCGTGAACGATTTCTTCATAGTTCACTTCGTGAGGACCGTGTAGTGTTTCAGATGCGTCTCGTTTGTAATAGTTGCCCCAGAGCGGCATCTCCATAGTCCCATGGGCCCGCAATCCGCGACGCCCGTCGATAGCTTGATAGATGTCCAAAATGGGAAATTTACCGTTGTTTCGCTGACTGATCTTGGTCAAGTCGGGTGGAGGCAGGGTGAGCAGATCAGCAAGCGCACCGTCGCCCATACCGTCTGGGCCGTGACAAACGGCACAGTGCTTCCCAAACTCTGATTTTCCGAAGGTAACCGTAAAGTCCTCTTCACCCGCGCGGACTCCCGTCGAGATACATAGCGCAACCGAAGCCGCTACGCTCAAGGCAAGGATTGAACGAAAGTTAGTAATCAACATAGTCTGTTCTTCATTTTGCTTAGTCTGTGATTTTTTATCACTATTACGGCGTGCGTATATTGATCCATATCAGTTTCAGACTTAAAATCGAACTGCTCCGTTACGCCGATATCTGGACTGTACAGCGGGCTAGTTTTGTTCTATCGGGTAGCCTGCGTTTCTCCAGTTGGCGATCCCGCCGGCCAGGCTTTCGACATCGACGAACCCCATTTTCTGCAGTACGTCAGCGGCTAGTGAGGACCGCCCCCCGGTACCGCAATACACCACGAGTTTTTTGCCGCGCGCATCGGCCAGGATCTTGTTGCGCTGCGGGTTTTCCAGATCCACGGCAGGCTCCAGTACTCCTCTAGGAATCAATATGGAGCCCGGAATTCGCCAACTTTTGTACTCCTCGGGTTCCCTGACATCGACGATGATCTGTTCCCGTTTATTTTCCAATGCCTCGTGAAGTTGTTCCGCGTTGATCTCACGGATGCGGGTTTTTGCGTCTTTTACTAGATCGGCGAGTGTCAGGTGCATTGATCGGTCTCCTGCGAAATCTAAAACGGTTCAGGACTGCCGCGCGGTACGCTCGTTGTCAGGCTGCGAGGCCTTGACCCGTTCGAGGCAAAATGTCTGGTATAAGAACATGATGAGTTGCCTTATCTCATTGTGCTCGAGGCGGTAGAAGATGCTCTGCGCCTCCCGCCGGCTGGTTACCACGCCCGTATTCTTGAGCAGGCTCAGTTGCTGGGACACCGTGACCTGGCTGGCGCCGATCAACCGGGCCAGCTCGCCAACGGATTTTTCCTCGTCGACCAGCTGGCAGACGATCAGTAGGCGGTTGGGATTGGACAGCAGCTTCAGGATACTGCTGACGTCGTTGGCCGCAGATTCGATGGATTGTATATTCATGGCTTATTATATAATGTGCTGGTAATAACAGTGCAATCCCCTGCCGTGCAGGTTGCCTCCGGATCCCATCCCCGGGGTGCGAACTGCCGTTCAATTGCTCAGTTTGTGCCGCGATTGCGCGATTCTGCGTTCAAGGTAGTAGAGATAAAAATCGACATTGGGCACCCCGATGAGGGGTTCCGCAACTGATCGTCCGTCGCCATCGAGAAACAGAACAGTTGGGGTTAGGAACACGCCGTATTTGTTTGCAAAGCTCCGATGGTCGGTAACGTTGCCCTCAAAATCAATCAATCGAATAGGATTGTCCATCGCCAACTCCCTGAGGATTATCCGCTGGTCACGCTCCATACCTATCAAAACGTTGTCCTTGAGCACTTCGCAGTAGTGGCAGTCGGAAGCGGAAACCAGCGCCACTATAGGCCTGCCGGTACGGGAAGCGGTCTTGCCATCCTGCCTCATATCCTCGGCGTAGGGTAACTCAGCGCACCAGGCCGCCACCGAAACCGTGCTGATCAATAAACACGCTGATAACCTTAGATTCACTCCGGGCACCTGATTTGCAAGAATTAATGTGCGGAATATATGGAAAACCAGGGTATTCTAGGATTTCTGCAGCCGTAGTCGTATACCCTCAAAGAGGGATCGGGGTGCAATACGCGGATGGAATGTGCCGATGTCCGTGTAAAATAAGGCAATTGGAGGAATCGCGATAATCATGAACTCGACACCGGACTCACAATCGATCGGGCGATTAATGGCTCAGCTGATACCCAGGCCGATCGGTTGGTCGCAGTCGGAGCGGGATTCGTACCGTAAGAAGTTCGTCAAGATTATCGGCGGACTTGTAGTCGCTGCAATTGCGACGGGGATCACCGGGTTTTACCTGATATATCATCCGCAGCACGTCACCGCGATCTGGGTACTGCAGTTGTTTTGTCTGGTCGCATTGCTCGGTTTCGTACTCGCCGCACTTGCTAGCGCCCGAAAGTGTTATTTCGAACCGCTGGGGCATATTCGGCAATGGGCCTCCGAGATCCGCGAGGGAAATTTTTCCGCCCGGGTACCGTCGGCCCGCGAGCACGGATTTGCTGGACTTGCCGACGACGTCAATCGACTGGCGGAATGGCTCGAGTCGCTGGCAAACGATGCCGAGGAACAATTGAGGCAGCAGGCAGAACGGTTGGCCTCGAAGAGCCAATCTTTACGATTGCTATGCGACGCCTCCGCCCTGATCAACGAGGCGCCGAGCAATGAGGAACTGGTGGGTCAGTACCTTGGGTCCTTGCATGGCGTGCTCGAAACCAGGATGGGGCGGGCATATCTCGCTTCTCCGAACGGTATGAGGCTGGTATCGACGGTTGGCGCTGCGCAGAAGATGCGTGGCGGCGCGGATACGCCGGGCCCATCGACCGGCTCCGAATCGGACGATGGGAAGCTCTGCAAGGTGGAAGTCCCCCTGGAGTACAAAGAGCGGATCCTGGGTAAGTATGAACTTTTCTTCGATGGAGACAGCCGAATTCTGGCGCCCGAAACCTATGATATTCTACCCAGCATAGGGAGGCATCTGGGCATGGCGATCGAGAAGACCCGTCTCGAGCAGGAAGCCATCAATCTCTCGGCCATGGAAGAACGTGCGCAGGTCGCGAATGAGTTGCATGATTCTCTGGCTCAGACGCTGGCCGGACTGAAGTTCCAGATACGTGTGCTGGACGAAAACATCGCCCAGGGCGACGAGTCATCGATCTGGGGTCAAATGGAACGGGTGGAGAACAGCCTCGAGGAGGCCACCCTGGAGCTCAGGGACCTGATCGCGGAGTTCCGAGGGCGTGACGATTCTTCCGGGAAAAACAAGTCGATTGACCACATCATAAACCAGTTCAGGCGGGGCTCGGATATTCAGCTTGTGTTCCACGATCGATGGCAGGGTGTCCGAATTCCCCCTGAATTGGAACGACAGGCGGCGAGGGTGATCCAGGAGGCCCTTGCCAATGCCCAGAAGCACAGTCAGGCATCCACGGTCCGCGTGTTGCTCAGACGGGAATCGGACTCGGTCCTTGAAGCGATTGTCGAGGACGATGGCGTGGGTTTCGATCAACCGGCCACCTCGGCGCACCCGGGCGAACATCTTGGATTGACCATCATGACGGAGCGGGCCGAACACGTCGGCGGCACGCTCTTGATCGACAGTGAACCCGGCGAGGGAACGCGTGTAACGCTTAGATTGTGCCTGCCGCAACAGTACGATCCGATGATTCGAATTGCGGGCGCAGCCGGATGAAGGTCCTGATCGTAGACGATCATGCCCTGTTCAGGGCAGGCCTGCAGAGCCTCCTTGAACGAAGGGGGATAGAAGTCATTACTGCGAGTGACGGCCAACGCGGCATCATCCGGGCGCTGAAGGAAAAACCCGACGTCGTGCTGCTCGATCTTCGAATGCCCGACCTGTGTGGTGTTGAAGTGCTGCGTCAGCTCCGAGCCAAGCTGTTCGATCAGCCGGTGGTGATCCTGACCACCAGTGAAAGCGACAAGGATGTCGCGGATTCCCTGCGGTCGGGAGCCAGCGGTTATCTCCTGAAGAACATGGATCCTGATCAACTCGTTGCCGTGCTCAGTGACATCGTGAAGGGGCAGACCGTCGTCGATCCCAGCCTGGCTGCACTGCTGGCGGATCTCGTCAAACAGGGCACCTCCGATGCCGAAAAACCAACCACACCGTTTGAGAAGCTGACCGCTCGGGAACTGGAGATTCTGTGCCATCTGGCGGAAGGCCAGAGCAACAAGGTTATCGCGCGACACCTCGATATATCCGACGGCACCGTCAAACTGCACGTGAAGGCCATACTGCGGAAGCTCGACGTACATTCCCGGGTCGAAGCCGCCGTTATGGCGGTGGAGCACGGAATTCGCTACCGGCCGGATGCGACAGGGGAGGAGGCCTGAGCAACCGCCTGGGTCAAGTTGGTCTGGCCATCGTGTGGACGTACTGACTGGATTCGGGAAAGTTTATGCTCTTAAGGATAGTCCGCACCTGGTTCGTGAACGGAGCGGGCCCCGAGATCAGAACCTGGACGTCGCCCGCGGGTGAGATTTCCTCTTCGGTTAACCTGTTTTTCACGGCCGATGGTATTCGGGCCGGATCATCTGTAACGACCAGGTAAAAACTGAAGGTATCGAACGCGTCGCGCCAGGCGTTGAACAGATTCGCCAGATAAAAGTCGGATTCGTCACGGGCACACCAGTACACACTGATCCTTTGTGATGAATCTTCCGTGAGCTGCTGCTCGATCCAGCTTCTCAGCGGTGCGATGTACGTGTCATAAGCCAGGCATACCGTGCGCTTGCTCGAAGCCATTTCCGGTGTCGGCCCCCACGGCCCTTCAATGCGAACGGGCGTTGGGAAATTTGTCGTCCCGAACACGGCGCCAGCGAACTCATCAGAGGGGTCGTTTCGCAAATGGAATTCGATGTTACGATCGTCACAAGGGCAGCTCGCGATGGGCATATCTGCCGATAGACCGACGGGCAGGGTTAGGCATGCGTTCTGCCCGGGCAGGAAGCGGAGCCGGCTGGTGCGCGGAGTCTGCACCGCAATGACCCCGATGGCATTACTGATACGCTCGAGTTTCTTGATTCTTGCTTCGATCCGCTGCCAGGGGATATCGATACCGCCGGTTGCCTCCGCGGCTTCGATTATGACTTCCGGACTGGCCGCGGTGTATGAACAGAGCGGAAAGTCACCCCGCAGCCGGTCGGCGTCCCTAACCGGAAAATCGTAATGCCTGATCTTTTCGATCTTGCCCTGCTTCAAGCGGCCGATGCACAAGCCGCATGTTCCGGAGCTGCAGCCGTAGTTCAGGGCAACCGAAGCCGCGAGCGCCGCCTGCAGGATCGATTGCCTGCCCTCGCAGGGAAAAGTCGTTCCGCTGGGATCGATGATGATTTTGGGCACTGATGAACCCTATTCTTTATTCTTTGTCAAAACCCGCCGCGCGATACCACTTTCGCGCTTTGTCGAGGTCCTGGTCGACAATGTTTCCCTCCTCGTAGATCACGGCCAGTGTCGTCTGGGATCCCGCAAGACCCTGTGCGGCGGCCTTTTCGAACCACTTTACGGCCTCGCCTCCATCCCGCGGCACACAATCACCTTCCATAAACATGAAACCGAGACCATGTTGAGCAAGAGCGTGGCCCTGTTCGGCCGCTGCGCGCATCCACTGTGCCGCCGATTGTTCATTGCGCAGGACCCCCAACCCGTTCTGCAGCATAATGGCCACCCGGTATTGGGCATCGGCCATGCCGTGCTGCGCCAAAGGTGTCAAAAAGTGCAATGCCTGGGTGAAATGCTTTGATTCGAAAGCAGATATTCCGCTGGCAAGGTCCACATTGGCGGCGTCCTTGTCTATCTGGTCAGAGGTACTCATGGAATATAAGCGCTCCTTGGCTTGAAAAATTCGGGGTGTGACCGTCAGTTCTCGCGTTGGTTCTTGTCGGTCAACCTGGGTTTGTACATATCGAACATGCTAAACGAATCGTTCCGCGCCCCGCCGGGATGGTTCCCCGATAAGCGCACGCCCTGGCTGGTACCGCCGTTTTTTCTCTGCAGCGCGGCGGTGACGGTTTCGTGCAGCTCGCGACGATACGGAAAATACAGCGCGCGGGGCGTCGACCCCTCCTCATTGGACCGCACCCACAGGTATATGCTTCCGCCGGCACTCTGCGTTTTTTCAGGCTCTTCCACGAGAGCGTGGATAAGGACCTGCTCCGGGTCGTCCGCGTGAAAGGGTGTGGGCCAGCCAAGCAGCTCGATAAGCGAAAAATAGCAGCCGATCATGATACCTGTCGAAAAAACGATGATAGCTGCCTTGAATTCCCAGCGCCAGGCTGCACTGAGGCCGATACCCACGAGCAGGAATGTGAGGAATACGACGGTGATGAACAACCCCAGCGTGTTTTCGATCATCGAGGTTCCAGATCGTAGGGGGTCAGCACGCGCTGCAGGCGGTTTACGTTGATCAGTTCCCGGTCTCTGGTCAGGGTAAACCGCACCGCGGTACGTTCTGTATCTTCCGCTTCCAATGTAATCTGGTCCACGAAAACGAGTCGGAATTCAGGATTCACCCTTTCGACTTTCAATGTAACCGGCACGCCCTCCACCGGGCCGGCCCGGTAGTAGAAAAGGTTGACCGTGTACTCCCCCGGGATTGCTCCCCGGATTGTGACAATTTCCTGGTTTATCGGGTAGATGACCTCGTTGCCGTCGATAACGACCTTGTCGTTTACCTCTCCCCTGTCATCCCGGTCTAGATGCATCCAGCCGGCGTCCCGCTGAAGGTATGACACGATTTCGCCATGTGGATCCTCGACCCAGAGGTCTATATCATCGGCTAGATTTTCGGGCCACGTGGCGCTGATTATGAACTCGGCCTTGGGATCGACGACGCCGCTCTTGTTTTCAGGATTGATCAAAGCGATGGTGATGAAAAACAGAAGCGTGAAGCCAAGCAGTGCGTTGAACAACAGGTCCGTGAAAGGGTCCGTGTAATAGCCTCTTCGATACATGGCTACTCCGATCCCGGCTCGCCTACGTTGTTTGTCAAGCGGAGTTCGACGAGTTCGGTAACGCGGGTCATGAGCACGTCAGCGGATCTTTCAACGATGAAATACTGGAACCCGAGCAACGTTCCGGTGGTCAGGCCGGTGAGGGTGGTGAACAAAGCCACGCGCATGCCGGAGCCCATATCGGTGAGCAGCACGTCTATGTTCGAGCTATCCACACTGCCGCCATCGGAAATCGCACCAAGCATCAGGATAAACCCGATTACCGTCCCCAGCAGCCCCAGTTTGATCAGCAGATCCGAGAGTAGCCAGCCGAGTCGAACCGGTGCTTTGATCTGGTTGTCGAGCATCTGCATCAGCATGGTGTTTTCCAGGCTTGCCGCCGAATTCATACTCTCATAACGTGACGCGATGGCAGACAACTGCTTTTTCAAACGGGACGGAAAGCCCTGGCCTGAAGACAGAATCCGAAAACGTTCCGTCAACGGTATGTGCTTGAGTTTTTCATCCTGCTGCCTCACCGCCTCGGTGTCCCTGGAGAAACGGAACAGGTGAAAAGCGGCATGAAAACTCGCTATCAGGAAGACCAGGAGTATGATCGATGACAATCTGCTGACATCGCTATGGAACAGCTGATGGAACAGGCCATGCTGCCAGATAACGAATGCGAAGATTACCATCCCCGCCGCGAGCAGCATCCAGTGCAGCGTAAACAGGTGCTTGTGGTACATGCTATTATCGGCGCAACGGTTGTCCGCAGTGGTCCGGATATCTTATTATGGGGACGCGTCCGGATTAATGATTGATCCGGATTAATACTGCCCGGCTTAATTCCGGTACGGCGCTCACGGAAAATCATGACATTCCGCTTCCCTGAGAGTCAATGCCCACGTAGGTAGAACAGCTTTATACCAATGGGGTATACACCGCTCTCGGAATAAGCTGCTAAGGTTGATCGACCAGGCGTTTCGGGATCGTCGGCGGCGGAACCGGCACGGGTTTTGTGTCGGATTATGATTTGAGGCAAGCGTGCGAGCGGCTCTGTAACGTAAATTTAAATTATTACCACTGCGAATCGGTACCATAAAATGCGATGCAACGGATTTATCAAATTTGAAACCAGGCATTTTCTGGCCCTTCTATTGATCGGTGTTTTCTGCCTGCCATTTGCAGGCGGGGCTGCGGAAACGACGACCGGTCTGGCCGCGACCCAATCCGAGGATTCTGATGCGGCGCAGGGATCCGAAACCGGAGATACCGGTGAGGCGGGCCAAGGCGCAGAGGCCGGCGAAAAGAAGACGGAAGGCGCTGAAGAAGAACCAGATTGCTGATCTTGGTCGATCGGCCGTTTATATCGAATCACACCACGAAGGAGGTAGTTTCATGAGACCCACTGCATTTCTATCCATTGCCTTGCTGGCCTGTTCCGTCATGTTGACGAGCACAGCGAGAGCCGAAGACCAACCCGTAGGCATTACTCCCGACATCATGAAAGTAACGGTCAAACATGGCGGGCAGGACGTCGATATCATGCGCGAGCAGAAAAACGATGCTACGGTCATTCCGGCGTTCGCCAAGACTTCGAGGCCCTGTCCTCCTTTCTGCATCCAGCCGGCCGAACTGGCGCCCGGTGTTGAGACAATCGCCGAGGTGGAGATGATCGAATACATCAAGCGGATGAGTGATGGCGACGACA
>CAMYOI010000132.1 GCA_947259955.1 uncultured Gammaproteobacteria bacterium | reverse complement strand
TAGCCCGCATTTCTCACCAGGATCCCGAGCGATGGCGCAGGACAGGTGCCGATGAACGCCGGGCTGCAGTGAGATGCATAGCCGGTGCTATGGATCGAATGAAGCCCAAGTGCAACGGGGCCTGGACCAGCCAGGGCCGGGATAGGCGTTTCCAAGACACGCGGTTTTTTGGACAAATACATAGACTTCAATGCTTGCAATGCTTAACGAGGATCCATAGCCGCCGGGTGAGAAATGCGGGCTACCCCCCCCGACGACGGTTAGTTCGTCCGCCGCGTCGTCACTGGCCGGAGGGAGGACGCAGATCCCTGGCCACTTTATCCAACACGCCGTTTACGAATTTGTAGCCATACTCGGCGCCGAAAGTCTTGGCCAGTTCCACCGCTTCATTAATGATGACCTTGGTCGGGACTTCTTTTTTGTATTCAAGCTCGTAGGTCCCAATACGCAGGATTGCGCGCTCGACCGGGTCAACATCGCCGAGATCACGATCGAGGTGAGGTAATAATCGTTCGTTTAGCTCCTGGTGATACAGAGGCACTTCATAGACCAGCGTGTGGAAATAGGCCTGGTCCGTGTCGTTCAGATCGTGATCCTGGATGAAATGTTTGAGGATGTCTTCCGGCCCCTGCTCCGTAAGATCCCACTGGTACAGGGCCTGTACCGCGGCCTGTCGAGCAAGGTGTCTGCTGCCGC
This sequence comes from uncultured Gammaproteobacteria bacterium, assembly GCA_947259955.1. Taxonomy (GTDB): domain Bacteria; phylum Pseudomonadota; class Gammaproteobacteria; order Arenicellales; family JAANXG01; genus JAHEKE01. Next base: position 11,984 of record CAMYOI010000132.1, on the reverse strand, counting down.
TGGACATGGATGTTTCAGATTACCGCCGTTGTTGGAGTTCTGATTATGCGTCAATTTGCCGCAACACATTGACCATTTCAAGCGCGCATAAGGCCGCATCCTCGCCTTTGTTTCCGGCTTTCGTTCCAGCCCGTTCGATCGCCTGCTCTATGGTGTCCACGGTCAGCACTCCGAAACCGACCGGGATGTCCATGTCCAGGCTCACCCGCGACAGCCCCGCCGCACACTGGCCAGCCACGTAGTCGAAATGGGGTGTACCGCCGCGTATTACGCAGCCAAGGGCGACTATCGCGTTGTACCGCCCGGTGCCGGCAAGCCGCTTTACCGCAAGCGGGAGTTCGAAGGCTCCAGGCACCCAAACGGCATCCATGTGTCCTTCATCGACGCCGTGTCTCGTCAACGTATTCAACGCGGCCGCGTACAACCGTTCGGTAATCAGGCTGTTGAACCTGGCAACAACGATTCCGAATCGCGCATTGCGCGCGTTAAGATCTCCTTCGATGGTTTTCACATTGTGGTTGAACGTCATCTTGCAATGTATTCCACTATTTCGAGGCCGAAACCCGACAACGCGTGCATTTTTCTGGGACTACCCAGCACACGCATCTTGCCAACCCCTAGGTCAGCCAGAATCTGACCACCAACGCCCAGCACACGGAGATCCTCACCGCTTTCTCGCCATGGGAATTCGATTCCGCGACCGTCGACCTCGGCGTGCTTGATACGTCGGGCTATTTCCTCGTCATCCTCCTGATAACGCAAAATAACCAGTGCGCCGGTCCCTTCCTGGCGGATGCGATTGGCGGCATCGCCAATCGACCATGAAGTCGCCTGCTGCAATTCCCTGAATACGTCCTGAACACCGGATTCGACCTGGACCCGGACCAGCGTTGGACTGTCCGGCGCCAGCTCACCCTTGACTATGGCCAGGTGCATCTCGCCGCCAACTATATCACGGTACACATGAACGTCGAACTCGCCTGCCAGCGTATCCATGCTGGTGGTGGCAATTCTTTCCACCGTTGGCTCATGCTGCATGCGGTAGCGGATGAGATCAGCTACCGAGCTGATTTTCAGACCATGCTCCTGGGCAAACTTTGTCAGGTCGCCAAGGCGCGCCATACTGCCGTCATCGTTGAGAATCTCGCAGATCACGCTGGCGGGTTCGAAACCCGACAGCCGCGCCAGATCGACACCAGCCTCCGTGTGGCCCGCACGGGTAAGCACGCCCCCGGGTTGCGCCATGATCGGGAACACGTGCCCGGGGCTGATGATATCGTCAGGACGGGCGTCCCTGCTTATTGCCGAGTGGATCGTGGTCGCCCGATCCGCAGCCGAAATCCCAGTGGTGACGCCCGCGGACGCCTCAATCGACATGGTGAAGTTGGTCGAAAACCTGGAAGCGTTCTTCCCAACCATCAATGACAGACCCAGCTGTTCGCAGCGCTCAGTGGTCAAGGTGAGGCAAACCAGGCCTCGCGCATAAGTGGCCATGAAGTTGATATGTTGCGGTTCGACTTTTTCGGCGGCAATGAGCAGGTCGCCCTCGTTTTCACGGTCTTCGTCGTCGGTAATAATTACCAGTTTTCCCCGGCGATAGTCGTCCAGAACATCTTCGATGGAGGTCAGGGGCATTTTGTCATCTCACTCGTCCATGCCGGGTGTGACGAGCCCGGTGTTCGAAAGCCTGGCCAGATATCGCGCGATTATGTCCACTTCAAGGTGGACTCGGCGGCCGGGTTCATAAGTCTTCGCGGTGGTGACCTGGGCCGTATGGGGAACGATGTTCACTTCGAAATAATTTCCGTCCACCGAATTTACCGTCAGACTGACGCCATCGACGCATACCGAACCTTTCTCGGCAACGAATCGGGACAAATCCGGCGGAACAGCGAACTGCAACCTGGTCGAGGCACCGATTTTCTGTATGGCTTCAAGGCGCCCGATCCCATCGACGTGCCCCGTTACGATGTGTCCCCCCATTCGAGTCGTGGGCAGCAAAGCCAACTCGACATTGACGATATCGTTCGGCAATTTGGAGGCAAGTAGCGTACGTGCCAGGGTTTCCTGCGAAACGTCGAAACTGAGATCTTGCCCCTCGATGCCAGTGACCGTGAGGCATACCCCGTCCACCGACACACTGTCACCGACCCCGACTTCACCGCGACAGGCCTCGCCCGCATCGACCACGAGCTTCAGATCGGGTCCCGAAACATCCGATCGTCGTATTAAACCTACATTCGATACGATTCCCGTGAACATCTGCGGTCTGCCGGCTTAGCCTGGGGACAGGCGGATTCTGATATCCGCACCGAACTGCCTGATATCCGTTACGTCGAGCTCGGCACACTCGCCAAGGTGATTCCTACCCAGGAGGTCGAACATACCGCGCGCTTCATTTCCCAGGATCCGTGGCGCCAGGTACAGAAGGATCTCATCGACCAGTTCCGCCTTCATCATCGCGCCGTTCAGCGTCGGGCCTGCCTCGACCAGCAATTCATTGACCTCCCGTTGCGACAGATCGTCCAGCAATGCCACGAGATCAACGGCCCCATCGTCTCCGGGCAGACAGACCACCTCCAGGCTGGAACCGACCTTGTCCGTGTGCTCGTAGGCTTCGTTGGCCGTCGCAACAAGCGTGCTGCCGGGTTGTTGAAGCACACGCGCGCCTTCAGGTGTCGAGAAGCGACTGTCCACAATGACTCTCAACGGCTGTCTTTGGACATCGACGTGGCGTACGGTAAGTGCAGGATCGTCCGCCAATATCGTGCCGCTGCCTGTCATAACCGCACTGCTTCTCGCACGCCAGTGGTGAGCATCCCTGCGCGCCGATTTCCCGGAAATCCACTGGCTTTCCCCGGAGCTCATGGCCGTTCTGCCGTCCATACTGGCCGCCACCTTCAACGTAACCCAGGGCCTGCCACGGATTATCCGATGCAGAAAACCGCGATTGAGGCGTTCGGCATCCGATCGCATTACGCCGACTTCTACATCGATCCCGGCACTGCGCAGCGCATGGACACCGCCCCCCGCAACCTGGGGATTGGGATCCTCGAGTGCGGCGACCACCCGTTTGACGCCGGCATCTATCAGGAATCCGGTACACGGTGGCGTACGTCCCTGATGACAACAGGGTTCCAGATTGACATACACGCTGGATCCGCGTGCAGCGTCCCCCGCCTCGCGTAAAGCGATTACTTCCGCATGGGGCTCACCTGCCTCCCTATGCCAGGCTTCGCCAACGACTTTTCCATCCTTTACCACCACGCAACCGACCCTGGGATTGGGGTGAGTCGTGTAGAGACCTCTTCGCGCGAGATCGATGGCGTGGCTCATAAAGAAGTGGTCGTTACTTGTCGTTGCCATTTTTTTCGAGTGGAAGCAGCGACATCTGTTGACGCCTGGCAGAAGCAGACGGCTGGGTCTGCAGCCGCTTCACTTCTTCACTGAAGTCGTCGACATCCTGGAATGAGCGGTAGACGGATGCAAACCGGACATAGGCAACCTGGTCGAGCTCATTGAGCTCCTGCATTACCCACTCTCCGATTATCTGGGAATCGACCTCACGCTCTCCGCTGGTCAGAAGGTGGCGTTGGATATGCCGAACGGCGGCCTCCACGGCGTTGGCTTCCACCGGGCGTTTCTCCAGCGCCCTCTGAATACCGCGCCTGAGTTTCTCCTCGTCGAAATTCTCCCGCTTGCCGTCCCTCTTGACCACGTAGGGCATTCTGAGTGACGCGCGTTCGAGCGTGGTAAATCGCTCTTCGCACTCGATGCACTCGCGCCGCCGCCGGACCGCATCACCCTCATCGGCGATACGCGAGTCGATTACGCGAGTGTCATCGGACAGGCAGAACGGGCAACGCATGTGTTCGAGTCAATCGAATTTCACCTAACCGCAGATCGAATACTAGCCCGCATTTCTCACCAGGATCCCGGATGATGGCGCAGAACAGGGGCCGATGAACGCCGGGCTGGAATGAAATGCATAGCCGTAGCTATGGATTGAGTGAAGCCCAAGTTCAGCGGGACCTGGGCCAGCCAGGGCCGGGATAGGCGCTACCCATACACACTGTTTCTCAGACAAAACCGTATTCCTCAATATTTACAATGCTTCAACAAGCATTCATAGCCGCCTGGTGAGAAATGCGGGCTAGCCCCCGGCGGCAGCGGCCCGCTCCTGCCCTGCGGCATTGACTTCGTAAACAGGAAACTGCGCACAGATATCAAGCACCTGTCGCTTGATATCTGCGATTGCCTTTTGATCTTGCAGATTATCGAGAACGTCACAAAACCAGTGGCCGAGCTGTTCCGATTGAGCCTCCTTGAAACCACGCGTTGTGATCGCGGGCGTCCCTACCCTGATCCCGCTCGTAATAAATGGAGATTGCGTATCATTGGGAACCGCGTTCTTGTTTACGGTAATGTTGGCAGCGCCAAGGGCGGCCTCACCGTCCTTACCCGTAATGCCTTTGTCCATCAGGTCCACCAGGAACAGGTGGTTGTCGGTGCCGCCTGATACGATGTTGTATCCCCTTTTCATCAACGATCCCGCCATTGCCCTTGCATTTCTGACGGTCTGATCCTGGTATTGTCTGAATTCCGGTTGCAGCGCTTCCTTGAAAGCGACGGCCTTGGCGGCGATTACGTGCATCAGCGGCCCGCCCTGCATTCCCGGAAACACCCGTGAGTTCAGCTTCTTTTCGAGTTCCGGATTGCTCCTGGCCAGTATCAGGCCGCCGCGCGGCCCGCGCAGGGTTTTATGCGTCGTACTGGTGGTCACGTCCGCAATATCAACCGGGCTTGGGTAGTGCCCCGTCGCTATCAGGCCCGCCACGTGGGCCACGTCCGCGACCATGAATGCACCAACGCTGTCCGCGATCTGCCTGCACCGCTCCCAGTCAACAATACGGGAGTACGCGCTGAATCCGGTCATGACCATTTTTGGCTTGTGTTCATCAGCCAGGGCCTGCATCCGTGCGTAGTCTATTTCGCCCGTTGCCGGGTCCAGTCCATACTGCACGGGATTGTAAATGCGTCCCGAAAAGTTCACCTTGGCACCGTGAGTCAGGTGTCCACCATCGGCCAGACTCATACCGAGTACGGTATCGCCAGGGTCGAGCAGGGCCATGTACACCGCCGCGTTCGCCTGCGATCCCGAGTGGGGCTGGACGTTGGCGTAGGCTGCGCCGAAAAGTTCTTTTGCCCGTTCGATGGCGAGTTCTTCGGCAACGTCCACGTACTCGCAACCGCCGTAGTAGCGTTTCCTCGGATAGCCTTCGGCGTATTTATTGGTGAGCAGGGAACCCTGCGCCTCGAGGACGCGGGGGCTGGTGTAGTTCTCCGATGCGATGAGTTCGATGTGCTCTTCCTGTCTGACCTGTTCGGCGCTGATAGCAGACCACAATTCTTCATCGAAATCCGCGATTTTCATATCTTTCGTAAACATTTTTTCTCTCGTAGCTGAAAAGGTTAGGGAAGGATCTGCTCCTGATCCGCGCCTTCTTTTTTGATGGGCATCATATCGTCACGTGACAAACCCAAAGTAAGGACTATGGGGCTGGCGACAAAAATTGAAGAATACGTACCCACGATGACACCGATGATCAAAGCTACCGCAAATCCCCGTATGACTTCTCCGCCCAGGAAAAACAATGCGAATAAAACGAGCAGCGTGGTTACCGACGTCAGCAGCGTCCGCCTCAGCGTCTGGTTGATGGATTTGTTCATGATCTCCACCGGAGTGCCTTTTCGTATCTTCCTGAAATTCTCCCGGATACGGTCGAATACGACGATGGTGTCGTTGAGAGAATATCCGATCACGGCGAGGAGCGCAGCCAGCACCTGTTGGGTGAATTCGAGCTGAAGTATTGAAAATATCCCGATCGCGATCAGAACATCGTGGGCCAGTGCCGCCACGGAGCCGACGGCAAACTTCCACTCGAACCTGAAAGCGACGTACAGCATGATCAGCGCCAGCGCGGCCAGCATTGCGAGACCGCCGGTTTCGGCAAGCTCTTCGCCGAATTGCGGTCCAATGAATTCGATTCGGCGCATCTGTACGGTACATGGAACCGGTCCGGAATCGTCCCGGATACACTGCTGTACGCGGTTGTCCGTGGTCGCGGTGAGAATCTCTCCAAACGGCCCGCGCAGCGCCTCCAAGGTCCGTGTGCTGACCTCCGCCGTACCTTCTTCCGCAATCACCGGCAACCGGATGGAGACATCCCGGGAAGTGCCGAAATACTGCACGACCGCGTCGCTGAGACCGGCTTCATCGAGCTGAGCCCGTATGTCCGCTATCTGGATCGGCGCTTCGTAGGCCACCTCGACCAGGGTGCCGCCGGTGAATTCGATGCCCCAGTTCAATCCGCGTGAAAACAAGGATCCGAGTCCGACGAGTATGAGGATCGCGGAACACATCAGAGCCAGCTTCCGCCGTCCCATGAAATCAATGTTTGTGGTGCCGATAAGCTCCATTTGCTAAAGCCCCTATATCGCCAGCTTGCTCAATCGCCGCCCGCCGTAGATGAGGTTGATCAGCGCGCGAGTTCCCCATATAGCCGTGAACATCGAAGTAATGATGCCGATGCTCAGGGTTACGGCGAATCCCTTGACCGGACCCGATCCTATGCTGAATAAAACGATGGCTGCGATCAGCGTTGTGAAGTTGGCGTCGAATATCGTTCCAAAGGCCTTCTGATAGCCGACATGGATGCTGGCCTGCGGTGAATTTCCGTTTCGTATCTCCTCCCGTATGCGCTCGAATATCAGCACGTTCGCATCGACGGCCATGCCCACCGTCAGCACGATTCCCGCAACACCGGGCAGTGTGAGCGTCGCCTGCAGCAGGGATAGCGCCGACACGATCAAAACCAGGTTCAATACGAGCACTGAGCAGGCCACGGCGCCGAACGTGCGGTAGTAGACGAACATGAATACCAGTACCAGTAAAAATCCGATGACAACCGAGCGGAACCCCTTTTCGATATTGTCCCTGCCCAGGCTGGGTCCCACCGTGCGTTCCTCGATGATGTCCACCGGCGCGGCCAGCGCGCCGGCACGCAGCAGCAGCGCCAGATCCTGAGCTTCCGCCGAACCGTCGAGACCCTCGATCTGAAAGCGCTTGCCGAGCTGCTCGCGTATCACCGGCGCGGTGATCACCTCCTCGATCCTCTTGCGCACTTTCACCACCTCTCCCTCTTCGTTCAGCACAGGCAGGCCTTCCGCGTTGACCTTTGTTTCGCTCCGGTCCTCCACAAAAACCACCGCCATGCGCTTACCCACGTTTTCGCCGGTGACGCGTTGATTTATCTCGGCGCCGCGGGAATCCAGCGTAATGTGCACCACCGGGCTGCCGTTCAATTGATCGCGGCCCGCCGCGGCGTCGACGATGTTGTGACCAGAGTAGATCAAACGGTTCTGCAGCAGGATCTGGCCTCCGCGCCGGCTCGGATAAAGCTTGGACCCGGCGGGAACGGACCCGCGCAGGGCGCTCTGCAGATCGTGTTCTTCGTCGACAAGCTTGATTTCCAGGGTCGCCGTCCGGCCCAGAATCTCCTTGGCCCTTGCCGTATCCTGCACTCCCGGCAGCTGCACCACGATCCGCCGGTCCCCCTGCTGCTGCACCACCGGCTCGGCAACGCCAAGTTCGTCGACCCGGTTCCTCAGTGAGGTCATATTTTGCTGGAGAGCAAAATTCTTGATTTCGGAAACAGCGTCTTCCCTCAGGGTCGCGCGGATGAAGGGCTTCCCCTCCCTGTCCCTGTCTTCGAGTTTCAGCTGCACCAGTTCATCGGCGATAACCTGACGGCCCTCGTCCCTCTGCGCCTCGTCGCGAAACTTTATGTCTATACCGCCCCCGGTCGAACGGCGGATGGTGAGGTAGCGTATTTTTGCCTCGCGAAGGATGGTGCGCAGATCACCGACGTATCTTTGTTCGGCGTTGTCCGCCGCGCCATCGACATCCACCTCCATCAGAAAATGAACACCGCCGCGTAAATCGAGACCCAGATACATCGGGGCGCCGCCGATGCTTGACAGCCAGTTGGGCGTTGCCGGCAGCAAACTCAGGGCGACGGTATAGTCGTTCTTCAGTTCATCCTGGACGACGTCCTTTGCCTTGAGTTGAGTTTCGGTATCGGTAAACCGCAGACGTATACCGCCGCCATCCAGAACCGCTCTGCTGGGGACGATATCCTGCTCCGACAGCGCACGCTCCACCTGCGTCAATGTCGCCCGGGTCCTCTCCATAGAGATTCGGCAGCGCGTACAAAAGCCCTGGGATGACCACCGCGAGCATGATCAGATACTTCCATAGGGGATAGCGGTTCATAACTGCTCTTGTAGCTCTGAAATAGTCAAACTAGCCGCCGGCCAACGGGCGGAGAGTTCAGGCTTCCTTGACGGTCCCCTTGGGCATCATCGCCTGAACCGCGTGCGCCTGCACTTTGATCTGCACACCGGTGGCGACTTCGAGCGTGACGAAATTTTCGCCAACGTCGATTATCTTTCCCAACGTGCCGCCGTTCGTCACCACCTCGTCGCCTTTGCTGAGGTTGGCCACCATTTCTTTGTGTTGTTTCGCACGTTTTTGCTGGGGACGTATCAACAGAAAGTAAAACACGACGATGATCAATACGAACGGTAACAATCCAAGAAGGCCACCGCCGGTAGGATCACCCTGCGCCCAAGCGTCGGAAATGAACAGGTTCATAAGTAATATCCTTGTTTACCGATTTACGTTGCCCAGTTGGCTCTGGGACCGGGTCCCCGCCACTGCAGGCGCGCGGTATTATGCCACAGCGCGGAGCAAAAAATAGACGAATTCTGCTGCCGGAACAGGGCCTTAATCAGCACGATGCTTCCGGCCCGCATATTGCACCGGGATCCCGCTGGCCGTGCAGTGCGAAGAATTCCCGAGCGAAGCGGTCGATGCTTTGACTTTCTATGGCGGACCGGAGCGCGCGCATCAGATCCTGGTAATACTGAAGATTATGAATCGTGTTCAACCGAGCGCCTAGAATCTCGTTGTTCCTGTACAAGTGATGCAGATAGGCCCTGGAGTAATGTCGGCAGGCGTAGCACGGGCAAACCGGATCGAGTTGCCTGGTATCTCCGCGATACCCCGCATTGCGTATCTTGACCACGCCCTGACTCGTATACAGCCAGCCATTGCGAGCGTTTCGCGTGGGGAGTACGCAGTCGAACATATCGACCCCCTGAATTACCCCATGGACGATATCCGGTGGAGTACCTACGCCCATCAGATAGCGGGGCCTGTCGTTCGGCATGCTCGGCACCAGTCGGTTGAGGGTGTCGTACATGATTTCGATGGGTTCCCCGACTGACAGGCCGCCAATCGCATATCCGTCGAAGCCGATGTCGACCAGTGACTTCAGGGATTCACTCCTCAAATCAGCATACATGCCACCCTGAACGATGCCGAACAGGCAGCCTCGTCCCTTGTAAGCTTCCCGGCACCGCTCGGCCCAGCGCATCGACAGACGCATCGACTTGGCCGCCGTTTCCTCGCCAGCCGGATACGCCGTGCAGTCATCGAATACCATGACGATGTCGGAATCCAGCCCTTCCTGTATGCGCATGGATTCTTCGGGTCCGATGAATATCATTGCTCCGTCCAGCGGAGATCTGAAGTTCACGCCGCGCTCGCTGATCTCACGCAGTTTCGCCAGGCTCCACACCTGGAATCCGCCGGAATCGGTCAGGATAGGTTTTCGCCAGCCCATGAACTCGTGCAAACCGCCGTGATCCGAAATGATCTCGACCCCCGGCCTGAGCATGAGATGGAACGTGTTTCCCAATATTATCTGGGCACCCGTGGCCTCGACCTCCTCGGGTGTCATTGCCTTTACTGTCCCATGAGTGCCGACGGGCATGAAAGCGGGAGTATCTATTGCTCCGCGGTCAAGGACGACGCGGCCCCTCCTCGCCTGACCGTCGATATTACCGACGCTGAACTTCAGCAATCTCCCTCTTCCTTCCGCAGCGTTACGAACATGGCGTCGCCATAGCTGTAGAACCTGTAGCCCGACGTTACCGCGTGGCGGTATGCGCTCAGGATATTTGCAGTGCCGGCAAATGCGCAAACCAGCATGAGCAGCGACGACCTCGGTAAATGAAAATTAGTGACCATCGCATCGACTAGTTTGAAGCTCTTGCCGGGATACAGGAAAAGATCCGTATACCCCTCGAATGATACCGCGTTGGCCCGCAGAGCGAGCGTCTCCAGCGCGCGTGCACTTGTGGTGCCAACCGCAACCACTTTGTTGCCGCGGGCCTTTGCTGCCGAGACAGCCTGACCCACGCTGCCCGGTATGGATACCCACTCGGGGTGCATGCGGTGATCTAATGGATTGGATACGCGGATCGGCTGGAATGTCCCCGCGCCGACGTGGAGCGTAAGAAAAACACACTGCACGCCGCGTTTTCGCAGCGAATCCATCAATCGTTCATCGAAGTGCAGACCCGCGGTGGGCGCCGCCACGGCACCCGGCAAGCTGGCATAGACGGTCTGGTAGCGCTCACGATCCTGATCCAGGTCCGGCCGGCGTATGTACGGCGGCAACGGCATATGTCCGAGCCGATCCAGCACATCTTGCGCACCATCCCGCGCAAACTCTATTAGGAAGAATTCTCCCCGGCGCTCTGTCACCACCGCATCGGCGGCATCGTCGCCTTTTTCCAACCTCAGCGCAGACCCAACGCGCAAGGGTTTGTTGCTGCCCGCCAACGACAGCACCTTGTTCTCGTCCAGAATCCGCTCCACCAACAGTTCGACGCGACCGCCGGTCGCCTTTCGTCCCTGCAACCGCGCCGGCACCACCCGGGTGTTGTTGAACACGAGCACATCACCCGCACCCACGAGGTCGATAATATCCGGGAACTGGAGATCCCGCAGTTGTCCACCGTCTCCCTCCAGGCAAAGCAGTCTGCTCGAAGTTCTATCCGGCAATGGAAGCTGCGCGATGAGCTCTTCGGGAAGGTGGTAATCAAATGTCCGCAGATCCGGACTCAAATCTTTGAAGACAACCGAAGACATCGCTATACTTGGCGCCCCGCACTTGCCGAGGTGGCGAAACTGGTAGACGCGCCAGACTCAAAATCTGGTGGTGGCGACACCGTGCCGGTTCGAGTCCGGCCCTCGGTACCACGGAAATCAGTCTCTAAGATCGACGTTAAACTCGACATTATCGATCAACCTCGTAGTTCCGACGTAGCCAGCCCCGAGTATTACCAGATCCCGGTCACCGGCTTCGGGCAGCTCCAGATCGCTTCTTCGCCTGACGCTGAGGCTTCGGGCAGCTCCAGATCGCTTCTTCGCCTGACGCTGACATAGTCTGGTTTGATACCGGCCCCCGTCCAGTCATCTACAACGCCGTTCTCGACCCTTTCCAGGTCGGGATTGGCGTGTTTCAACTGATCGATTCCACGACACAAACCCCGGTGCAGAGCGGGCGCGATCCGGCGCTCCCCCGGCGTCAGATAGCTGTTTCTCGAACTCATCGCCAGACCATCGCCATCCCTTACGGTGTCGACACCGACGATTTCGACGGGCATTGCAAGGTCGCTGATCATGCGTTTGATGATGACCATCTGCTGGTAATCCTTTTTCCCGAAATATGCAACGTCCGGCTGTGTGATATTCAGCAGACGGTTCACCACGGTTGTGACGCCGCGGAAGAAAACCGGTCGGCTTGATCCCTCGAGAATTGAACCGAGGTGCGGAACCTCTACCCGGGTCTGGTGTTCCAGGCCCCTTGGGTACATGACCTCGTCGGCGGGCATGAACAGCAGATCCACGCCGTCCTCCAGCATAACCGCACGATCCTCGGCTTCCGTGCGCGGGTAGGTGGCGAGGTCCTCGGTCGGGCCGAACTGAAAAGGATTCACGTACAGACTAACGACGACGATATCGTTATCGTCAACAAACCCCCAAATTACCTTTCGATTCCTGATCGATA
>CAMYOI010000131.1:15052-26607 GCA_947259955.1 uncultured Gammaproteobacteria bacterium | reverse complement strand
CCCCGCGCAAGCGCATACACGGCGACCTTCGTGGTAAATGCGCTCAGGAATACGGTTCCGGTCGGCGTCGCTTCCGGGTAGGCGTCGGTGAGCCAGGTATGCAGAAACGGGAACGCGCACTTGATGCCAAATGCGATGAATATCAAAAAGGTTGCGGCGCTGTCGAGCTGCATTCTCGTGAAGGTAACCTCGCCGGTGTCGTGCAAATACATGAGCGCGCCGGCCATCAGGATAACCCCGGATAACACCTGATAGATCAAATAGCGCATACCGGCAGAGTACGCTCTCGGTGTGCGCCGCGCCCAGATCAGGAACACGGAGCTGAGCGCCAGCAGTTCCCAGAAAATGAACAGGGAAATCAGATCTCCGGAAAATACCGCGCCCAGCGCGCTGCCGGCATACACCGTCGACGCCGATTGCTGCATGAGGTCCTTGTCGTGAAGCGCGAACAGCGCGCCCAGAATTGCGGCGATATGAAACAGCCAGCCAAACAGCATGCTGAGTGTGTCCGCTTTCAGCAGAATAATTCCTACATCGAACAGCGCGATGTTGTAGTGTGTCCCATCGGTAAGCGTCGTCATGTTGATCAGCCCGGCGACGGGGATCGCCAGTGTAATCCAGGGCCGTGCCTTCGCCGGTGCCAGCGCTAACAGCAGGGCGCCTGCGAAAAAAATCGCAAAAGGCGGTAGGCCGGCAGGCAGACTACTCATCATCGTAGTAGTCTTCCTTGCGCATCAGGACCTTGCGCATTTCCTTTGCGGCCAGCACCAGCACAACGCAGGCGATGAACCCGAAGATCCCATAGAATCCGAACAGGTTCTCCCAAGGGTGAATAACGTGACGGTGGATTACCAGATCGGCCGCAAACAACAAGGCGCAGATCACGTAAAACCATCTGAGCAGTCGCTGCAGGTTGCCGGGCCTGTCCAGCCAGTACTGTTTGTCGTCTTTCATGGATTCAGTGCTCGAAAATTCCCGCCATCAAGTGATACAGCGGTTGAGCGTAGAAGAACGCAACGATGCAGCCCGCCGCTGTGAACGTCAATGCCAGCAGCGACGGTATTGGAGCCTCGTTGATGGTTTTGCCCGCCGCATTCGTTGATTTGTCTCCGTACAAAAAGCCTCGTATGGGAATGGGTAGAAGGTAGGCAACGTTCAAAAGCGTGCTGAGCATGAGAACCGCCAGCATGAGCCACTGGTCGGCGTTCAGGGCGCCCAGTGCAAGATACCACTTGCTCCACATCCCGCCGGTGGGCGGAAGACCGATCACGCTCAGGCAGCCGATGAGCATGGCCGTGTAGGTGATCGGCATGGTCCTGCCGAGCCCGTCCATGTCGCTGATTTCCGTTTTGTGAGTGGCGACGTAGATTGCCCCCGCGCAGAAAAACAGGGTGATCTTTCCAAGCGCGTGGGTTGCGATATGCATTCCGGCGCCGACTACGGCAACGGAATTCACCAGCATCGCTCCAAGTACGATGTAGGATAGCTGGCTCACCGTGGAGTACGCCAGCCTGGCTTTGAGGTTGTCTTTGGTCAGAGCCACAAGCGACGCCAGTATCACCGTAGTGGCGGCAACCCACATCATCCACCGGTTCGCTCCGGTTTCATACAGGAACTCGATGCCGAAGACGTAAACGGTGATTTTCAACACCGAGAACACACCTGCCTTGACCACGGCGACCGCGTGGAGCAGCGCACTGACCGGCGTTGGCGCCACCATCGCGGCGGGCAGCCAGCGATGAAAAGGCATCAGGGCGGCCTTGCCGATACCAAACAGATACAGCGCTAGCAACAGTGGTAAAAAAGCGGGTTCGATGTGTCCCTTCAGTATCCCGCCATCGGTGAAGTCGAGGTGGCCGGCCGCGTTCCAGGTCCACACGATTGCCACCAGGAAAAAGCCAATCGACGTGGACAACAGTATACCGAGATAGACGCGGCCGCCGCGTCGCGCCTCTTCCGTTCCCTTGTGGGTCACGAGCGGGTAAGTGGAAAGCGTGAGCACCTCGTAGAACACGAACAGCGTAAATACGTTTGCAGACAGTGCGATGCCCAGCGCCGCCGCGATAGACACGGCAAAAAACACGTAAAAGCGCGTCTGGTTCTGTTCGTTGTTGCCGCGCATGTACCCGATGGAATAAATCGAGGTGATGATCCACAGACCGGAAGCGACCGTGGCGAACAGCAAGCCCAGCGGTTCCGTCGACAGGCTCAGGTCGAGTCCCGGAAAGGGCGTTGCCAGCACGACTTCCGCGCTGCTGCCGCCCTGGTTCAGCACGTAAAGCACTACCATGAATAGCGAGATAGACGTCCCGATGGTAACGGCCTCCCGCAGGTTGGGCTGGCTGTGGGCGGACGCAATCAACGCGGCACCGACCAGCGGGATCACGAGAGTGAGCACGAGCGCGGTGTGCGTCTCCACTACGGCAGTCCCAGGAGTTCCGCGGCTGCCCGCCCGGCAAAGCGGATGGTCTGTTGTGGGGATCAGCATGATCATCGGCGCTTCGTTTACCTCGGTGTCCGGCGCGGGTTTGAAGTAGGCCACCTCAACGACACGCCAGATGTAGACGACCGCAAGCAGTGAGCTGGCAACGATGAGCACCGCAAGCCACCACCAGCCGCGTTCCAGAGTGGCGAGTATGAGGTACCACTTGCTGACGAAACCCACGGTCAATGGGACACCAATAAGACTGAGCCCCCCTACCACGAATGCCGCGGTCGTCCAGGGCATCGTCCTTCCGATGCCCGCGAGATCGTTCAATTCCAGACTTTTGAGTCGGTAGAACATGCATCCGAGGGCCATGAACAGCGCGCCTTTCATCAGGGCGTGGTTGAACAGATGGAGGATTCCCGCAGTGATGCCGGTGGCGGAAGCGAGTCCGATGCCCAGAACCATGTACCCGACCTGGGCAACGCTTGAATAGGCGAGCATACGCTTGACGTTCTGCTGGTAAATAGCCACCAGTGACATGCTGAAGATCGCAACAACGCCCGTGATCAGCAGGATCTCGTTCAGCCTCATTGTGCGCAGCGAAAAGGACTCGCTGAAAATGTCGAAAAAGAACCTGAGCAGGAGGTATATCGACACCTTGGTCGCGCTGGCCGCCATGAAGGCGGTCACCGCGGACGGCGCGTAGGTGTAAGCATTCGGCAGCCAGTAGTGCAGCGGGAACACCGCCGCCTTCAGGGCGATGCCCAGTGCCAGGAACGCGAAGGCGGCATGGATCGTGGTAGTGTGCGAGACGGCGGGAATGCGTTGAGACAGGTCGGTCATGTTCAGCGTACCGGTCATCATGTACAACAGGCCGATGCCGATCAGGATGAAGGTGGCGCCGATAGTGCCCATCACGAGGTACTGGAAAGCCGCAGTCAGCGCACGGCGGTCAGGACCGAGGCTGATCAACAGGTAGGATGACAGGGAGGAGATCTCGAGGAACACGAAGACGTTGAATGCATCGCCGGTTACGGTAATGCCGAGCAGGCCGGTCAAGCACAGCAGCCAGCCGGTGTAGACGAGATGGATGCGCCTGATGCCGAGTTCGTGCTGCAGGCTCTCCCTGGCGTACACCAGTACTACCGAACTCATTCCGGAAACGATCACGAGTACGAAGGCATTTACAACATCGACCTTGTACTCGATGCCCCACGGCGCGGCCCATCCGCCCAACTCGTAGCGTATTTCACCGGTGGTGAACGCCTGCCAGAGCAGAGATATCGATATAAGAAACGAAACACAGCTCACCGAAAGTGCCAGGAGCCAGGTCACGGTTGCCTGGCGGAATACAACACAAGCCGGCGCTGCGAGCAACGGGATCGCTACCTGAAGGACGGGTAAGTGGGTGCTAATCAACGCAGGCTAATCGCTGGGGTCGTTCTGATAAATTTTTTCTTCGTCCACCGAATCGTATTCGGCATGGATCCGCACGATGAGAGCAAGTCCCAGTGCCGTTGTCGCAACGCCGACGACGATCGCGGTGAGTATCAATACATGGGGCAGCGGGTTCGAGTAGACCTTGTATCCCTCGGCGAGGATCGGTGCGGTGCCTCCCGCCACTTTTCCTATGGAGATGTACAGGATGAATACAGACGTCTGGAAGATGTTCAATCCGATGATCTTTTTGATCAGATTGGTGCTCACGATGACCACGTACAGTCCGGTCATCATCAGGAGGAATACGATCCAGTAGTTGTACAAACCGATATTGGTCATGCCTGATCGCTCTCCTCAATCGAGCCCCGCTCGTCGTCGTCATCTTCGCCCGCTGGATCATCCAGGTCCTTCTGGCGATAACCCGCAAACGAGTAGAAAAGGCTGACCATGACGAAGGCGACGGTCACGCCCACACCCAGTTCGATCAGCATGATGCCGACATGCTGACCGGCCGCGGGGGTGGCTCCCAGGACGCTGTAATCCAGAAAATTACCGCCTTTGATCAGGCTCAGTACGCCGATCCCCGCATACAACAATACCCCCATCCCGGTCATGTGGTGGATGACGCTCTGGGGCAGCACCTTCTTGGTGGTCTGCAGCCCGAAGATCAGTGCGTACAGGATGATGCCGGATCCGAATATCACGCCGGCCTGGAAGCCGCCGCCGGGCCCGTAGTCCCCGTGAAACTGGACATACAGTGCGAACAGCAGGATCACCGGGATGATGGACTTGGCCACGACTCTTAAAACAATGTGGTGTTCCATCGTTCAGGACCCCCGCCGCGTCGTCTTCCGTCTTGGTCTGCGCCTTGACAGCAGGCAGAGCACACCGACACCCGCGGTGAATATCACCGTCACTTCGCCGAGAGTATCGTATCCTCGATAACTCGCCAGCACCGCGGTCACAACGTTGGGGATCTGGATCTCGGTTCTGGTGCCTTCTATATATTCCGGCGCCACATGCAGATTGGCCGGAGCGTTGGGGTCGCCGACCAGAGGCATGTCGAGCGAGGCGTAAATTAGCGCCGCACCGATGGCCGCGGTAATCAGGAACGGGATCAGGGGCCTGCTGTGTTTCACCTCGAGGCGGGCGCCCGTTATGGATAGCGTGCTTCGGATGAGTATGGTGGAAATTCCGGCCCCCACCGCGGCTTCCGTGAACGCGACGTCGACCGCATCGAGCACCACGAATATCAGGGCGCACAACAGGCTGTATATGCCAAACAGCATGGCGGCACCGAACAGGGACCGCAGCCGCACGATCCCAATGGCCAGCACGGTCAATAATGCCAGAAGAGCCAGATCGACCAGCGCCTCCATCAATCCCGCTCCAGGTGTTTTGGCTTCAACCCGCCGTGGAGTGCCGATTTGGCCAGGGCATGCGTTGCGGTGGGACCGGTGATCACCAGAAGGACGAATATCATGATCAGCTTCACCGAGTTGAGCGACCAACCGGATTGAAACAGCAGTCCCAGCAGCACCAGCCATGCACCGAGGGTCTCACCACAGCCCGCGGCGTGCAGGCGGGTGAAAAAATCGGGCAACCGGATCAGCCCGATACCCCCGATGATGATGAACGCGGCACCGCCGATCAGACACAGCGCGGTGGCGATATCCAGAACAACGCTCATCTATTCCTGCTCTTTCCGGTGTGTGGAGGACTGTTTGCCCAGGTCCTGATACTCGAAGAATTTGAGTACCGCGATGGTCCCGATGAAGTTGATCAATGCATACACCAATGCGATGTCGAGAAAATCCGGCCGTTCCATGAGAAATCCAAGCACCGCGATCATCAGTACGGTCATCGTGCCGAACGCGTTCACGGCGAGTATACGATCATAAAGTGTCGGTCCGTCCAATCCACGGTACAGGGCGAGCGCCATGCCCACGATGATACCCAGGGCAGTGATCATATATATCATCGCTGTCCGGACCTCGGGTCTTCGGGTTGGGGGCGTTCGACTGCGCTGACGCGCCTGTCCATTTCCCCGTTCAGCAGCGCTTCTGCGGGATCGGCGGCCAGTGCATGGACCTCGATCTCATAGCCTTCGAGGTCGATGGACACGGTCCCGGGTGTCAGCGTAATGGAATTAGCATAGATCACCTGTCCCAATTCCGTCCTTTGCGAGGTGCGCACCTTCAACAGTTTTGGCTGAATAGGGAGATTGGGGTCGATGATGCGCCGCGCGACGTCGATGTTGGATTTGACGACTTCACCGCCCAACCAACCCCAGTACAGCATGAGCCTGATCGGGTGAAGGTGGAGGGGATGTTCCTCGTGGTCGACCAGATCCATGCGTTCGCTGATGTACCAAACGAGCAGGCAGGATGCCGCGCCCAGGCCAAGCAGGAGGGGAGTGTAGTGGCCGGACAGCAATAGCCAAATGATCGCCAGAAAGAGTACCAGATAGAGCGAGCGTGCCATGGACCGTTCAAAGGTGTTCCTGTCTGGCGGGAAGCGGCCTGAATACCAATGAATCCCGACCTCTGATCATGTGTTGTGTCATTGCGAGCGGCAAAGCTGCACGGCGGTTATTTTTTCGAATATTACCGCAATGTTACACGCCATCGGGCGGATCCACATATGCCATTTGATGATTGGTACGATTAAATTCGAATTGTTTGTTACGTTTCGTAACATAATTTGCTAATCTTGCCACTCGTTATGAAAGACACGCCCAGCCGTCATCCGCGGGAGCGACTCATACTTGTCGTCGCGATTACGCTGTTGTTGTTTGCCACGCCGTTCATCTTTTCCTGGGCGCGGGATAACAGTCCATGGTATCTCATATATCTGCTCTGGTTTTTCGTCATAGGTCTCAGCGCCTGGCATTCTTTGACTCGACGAACTGATGACTTTTAGCCTGACTTATCTTTTTCTGGCCGTAATCGGTTATTTGTCGCTGCTGTTTCTTCTTGCCTATGCGACGGAACTCGGAAAGGTTCCGAAGCGGATTATATATCATCCCCTGACCTACGTTTTGTCCCTGGGTGTTTACGCGACATCGTGGAGTTACTACGGCAGCGTCGGATTCGCCGAATCCCAGGGTTACAACTTCCTCGCTGTCTACGTGGGCGTGACGATTGCATTTATCATGCTACCGGTCCTTCTGCAACCCATCCTTCGGCTGGTGCGCGAATACCAGTTGACTTCGCCGGCCGATCTGTTTGCGTTTAGATATCGAAGTCAGCTTGCCGGCATTGTCGTGACTTTGTTCATGTTGGCCGGGACCCTGCCGTATATCGCGCTGCAGATCAGAGCCGTTACGGAATCCATGCGCGTACTCACCCAGGAGGCGGCCCCAAAGGTTCTGGCGCTCGGATTTTGTGTCATCCTCACCCTGTTCGCCATACTCTTTGGCGCCCGCCACATTTCTTCCAGGGAGAAACATGAAGGACTCGTGGTGGCGATCGCGTTCGAGTCACTGGTGAAACTGCTGGCGC
The DNA here is from genome assembly GCA_947259955.1 of uncultured Gammaproteobacteria bacterium. Classification (GTDB taxonomy): domain Bacteria; phylum Pseudomonadota; class Gammaproteobacteria; order Arenicellales; family JAANXG01; genus JAHEKE01. Next base: position 19,236 of record CAMYOI010000131.1, on the reverse strand, counting down.
TGCTTGTGGTTGGTTTTTTTGCCGTTTTCGGCGTATTCGGGGGGCTGGAGGGAATGAACACCTGGCTGGATGCAAATCCGGAGGCGCTGCAGGCACTGTACCAACCGGTGCGGGAAGGCCCGTGGATCAGCATTATTTTTCTTTCATTTGCCGCGGCGTTCCTGTTACCAAGACAGTTCCATATGACGTTTACGGAAAACATGAACCCCCGTGCACTGCCCTTCGCAAGCTGGGCCTTCCCACTCCTGTTGCTGCTGTTGAACCTGGCCATACCCCCGATCCTATGGGCGGGTCAGGTCATCGATGCACCAACCAGTCCGGACTACTACGTACTCGGAATCACGCTCAACAGCGGGTCCAACTGGTTGCCAATCGTTGCTTTTATCGGCGGCGTATCAGCCGCCAGTGCAATGGTCATCGTCACCACCGTGGCCCTGTCGGCCATGTGCCTCAACCATATCATTCTACCGGCCAGTTACCCCGACCCCGCCGTGAACCTATATCGGTGGCTGCTGTGGGGAAGGCGCATCGTCATCGCTGCAATCATCCTGGCCGGCTACGGATTTTACGTGGTCCTGGAGCACAACCAGGGACTGGTGCAGCTGGGTCTGATTTCGTTTGTCGCGGTGGCACAGTTTCTTCCCGGCGTCGTCGGGGTGCTGTACTGGTCTCGAGCCAATCAGCACGGTTTCCTTGCCGGTCTCGCGGGCGGTGTTCTGGTGTGGCTCGCCACGCTCATCGTTCCGCTGCTCGAGCAGGCGGGGCAGCTCCGTACCGGGTTTACTCTGACCCCCTGGCTGGAGTACACGGGTCAGGACAAGTGGACTTTCGTTACCTTCTGGTCGCTGACGGTGAATTCGTTTCTGTTCGTCGTCGTCTCGCTGCTTACGCGACAAAAACCCGAGGAAATAGAGGCGGCGAACGCGTGCACCCGTGAACTGCTGGCCACGGGTGGCGGCGTGTTGAGAGCACGGTCCACGGGAGAAATCTCACAACAGCTCGGGCGCATGGTAGGAACGGATATGGCCCAAAAGGAAGTCTCGCGTGCGCTGGAAGACCTGGGTATGCGCCCCGAGGAGGCCAATCCCGCGGAACTGAGACGGCTGCGGGACCGCATCGAGCGGAATCTGTCCGGATTGCTTGGGCCCGAGATGGCGCGCGCCTTGGTCAATCAGCAACTGCGGGTCGATCATGCAACTCAGAACGTACTCGCCGACACCATCAGAATCATCGAAACCCGTCTCGAGGATTCGAGGATGGAATTGAGGGGCGTCGCCGCGGAGCTGGATACATTGCGGCGATATCACCGGCAGGTACTTCAGGATCTGCCGATTGGAGTCTGCTCACTGGGCCCGGACGGAGAGGTCGTGATCTGGAACCAGGCCATGGTGAAAATGTCAGGGTTTCGTGCCGACGAGACCACCGGCCTCAAGATCGAAGATCTTCCGGACCCGTGGGGAGAATTGCTGCATCAGTTCCTCCACGCAGAGGAAAGCGGGGCAAACAAGGTGCGCAGAATCGTCAACGGCAAACCTAGGTGGTTCAACCTTCACAAGGCCCGGCTCGACAAGATCCCAGCCATGCAGCTGGAACAGACTGAACGGCGGCAAACTGGGGTGGTCGTCATTATCGAGGATCTGACCGAGACCCATTTGCTCGAAGCCGAACTCATGCACAGCGAGCGGCTGGCATCCATCGGGCGTTTTGCCGCGGGAGTCGCCCATGAGATTGGAAATCCGGTTACGGGCATCGCGTGTCTGGCCCAGAACGTTCGTGATGAAAGCAAAGACCGGGATACAAAAAACGCGGTTAACCAGATACTGGAGCAGACCCGGAGGATCGGGAATATCGTGCGGTCCCTGGTCGGGTTCAGCCACGGCGGACAGATAGACACCGACTACAGGACGCTTGAGCTTTCGGCCTGCATTGCCGAGGCCATTGAGCTGGTCAAACTGAGTGAACGGGCGAAACACTTGCGCATCGATGTTTTCTGTGCGGGAGATATTGATGTGTGGGGCGACCGGCAGAGGTTGTTACAGGTATTTGTCAATGTGCTGATCAATGCCTGCGACGCGTCGCAATCCGATGACAAAGTGAGCGTGACCGTAAAGGAAGATGACGCCAGGGTAGGCATCTGCGTCGAAGACGCGGGCAGCGGTATCGAGGAAAAGGATCTGGATCGCGTATTCGATCCGTTCTTTACCACCAAGGAGCCCGGGGTGGGGACCGGGCTCGGGCTGGCGCTGTGCTACAGCATCGTGCGTGAACACGGCGGACAGATCACCATCCGCAGCACCCCGGGTCAAGGCACGTCGGTCCTGATCCGGCTGCAGCGCGCCGAGGACAGTGGGCAGCAGCAAATGGCGGCGAATCAATGATACGTATCCTGGTAGTCGACGACGAAGCCGTCATCAGGTCGGCGCTGAAGCGCCTGCTGGATCGTCATAAATATGATGTCGTCGCGGTTGGCTCCGTGAAGGAGGCCGAAGCCGAGCACGACGCCAGGACGTTTGACCTGATCATTGCGGACTTGCGGCTGCCCGGGGCCGCCGGTACCGACATCATCAGCAAAGTCAATGGAACCCCGGTACTGATCATGACCAGCTATGCGAGCGTCAAGTCCGCCGTCGAATCGATGAGGATGGGCGCGGTGGACTATATCGCGAAGCCGTTCGACCACGATGAGCTGATCATGGTGGTAAAACGGATCGTCAAGGAAAGCCGCCTCCAACGACAAAACGCAGCGCTCAAATCGGATGTTCAGAGGGAGTACCCGATCAGCGGCATGATCGGAAACTGCGGTTCCATGAAAGAGGTGTTTGAACGGATTGATAGAGTCGCGCCTACGGATACCAACGTGCTAATTCTCGGCGAGTCCGGCACGGGAAAGGAACTCGTCGCCCGGGCGCTGCATGAAGCCAGCCCCAGAAAAGATGCACCCATCGTTACCGTCAATTGCGGTGCCATACCGAGCGAGCTCATCGAGTCGGAGTTGTTCGGTCATGAGAAGGGCGCTTTCACGGGTGCGGTCGGCGCCCGTTCCGGGCTGGTCGAGGCGGCCCACGGCGGCACGTTGTTCCTGGACGAGATCGCCGAACTTCCGCCCACTGCGCAGTCGGGACTGCTGCGCGCGTTGCAGGACGGCGAAGTGCGCCGGCTGGGTTCGACGACCGCCCGAAAGGTCGACGTCCGTGTGCTGGCCGCAACCCACCAGAACCTTGCGCAGCATGTCAGAGACGGCCGCTTTAGGGAGGACCTGTACTTTAGGCTGCACGTGATTGAGATCGCCTTGCCGCCGCTTCGCGAGCGCGGGAAGGATGTGCTGGCGCTTGCCGATCAACTCGTGGTGCGCATGTGCGCACAACTCAACAGGCCACCGGCAAAGTTGTCCGACAGGGCCAGGGAGGCAATTCAAAAGTACCGCTGGCCGGGAAATGTGCGCGAGCTGGAGAACGCGATCGAACGCGCGGCCATCCTGTGTGACGGGGTAGTGATAGACAGCGCGCATCTGCCATTGGATGTCAGCAACAGTCCGTCGGGAGCGGCCGTCAGCTCTGCGCAACCCGGTTCACTGGATCAGTACTTCAGGGACTTCGTCAGGGCAAACGAAGCGGGAATGACCGAGACGGAACTCGCACGACGTCTGGGTATAAGCCGGAAGACACTGTGGGAAAAGCGTCAGCGACTGGGACTGCCACGAAACAACAAGGCGTGACTTGCGGCCAGGCGTTTATCGGCGCCTGCGCCGCGTCATCGTCGTGGATCCCGATGAGAAGTACGGGCCAGGTTTGGTGCAGTGCACCATGTTACCTCTAAGTTACGTTGTTACGATTAGTAACAAATTTTAGTGTTCATGCCGCTAAGATCATGACTTCAAACTGTTAATAACTATAAAAAATTTGTTTATTCCGCAAACAGGCACGATAATTGCTGCTGAAGAGCTTCGATGTTCCAAGGAACTCATGCGACGGACTCGTGCCCTAGCATGGTCAGGGATGTTCACTAAAACCAACCTTCAATCAATCAAAGGGGGAGCAACTAACAATGGATGCAAAAATGGTATGGTTGTTCGTGTTTGTCATCCTCTATTGGGCCTACTGTATTTTCTGGGGCATCAAGGGAGCGATGACCGCGAAGACCGCAAGCGACTACTTCATCGCCGGTCGGCGACTGTCGCTGTGGGT
>CAMYOI010000131.1:6860-15042 GCA_947259955.1 uncultured Gammaproteobacteria bacterium | reverse complement strand
GGCAAGCGCTTCGGTTTCGTGACACCGGGCGAGATGATGTCACACTATCTGAAATCGGATCTCATTCGCCTGTTGATCATCGTCGTGGCGTTGTGCTTTTCGGTTCCTTATCTCGGGCTTCAACTGCGCGCCTCGGGCTTTCTGTTCAACGTGCTGACTGACGGCCTGCTTGGCGTCGATGTAGGCATGTGGCTGCTGTCAGCGGTAGTGTTCATCTATGTCGCGTCCGGCGGATTGCGCGCGGTGGCATACGTGGATACCGTGCAGTGTATTCTGCTCGCGGGCGGCATCATCGCCATTGGCATCATTGCCATCACCTACGTGGGCGGATGGGAAAACCTGAATCAGGGCATTGCCGCACTGGCGCAATACGACCAGAAGCGGACGCCAGATGGCTACAGCCACTACATTGCGATACCCGGCGTGATTCAGTTTGTGTCGAGCGGCCCGAGCGCGGTCGGCGGCGCCTGGACGGGCATGATGGTGTTGACCTATATGTTCGCGTTGATGGGCATCCACTCGTCCCCGGCGTTCACCATGTGGGCCTTCTCCAACACCGATCCGCGTCCGTTCGCACCCCAGCAGGTGTGGGCATCGGCGTTCGGCATCGGATTCATCCTGTTCTTTTTCACCGCCTTCCAAGGGCTGGGCGGCCACTTGCTGGGCGCCGATTTGGGCTTCATGGAGGCGTATCCGGAGCACGTGAACAACGTCATGCAGGCGGGTCTCGGCGGCAAGGATCTGATGGAGTCCGAGGGCAAGCAGGGCATGCTGATACCGCAGTTTATCTGGCTGATGGGCGACGTGGCCCCGTGGCTTGTCGGTCTGCTGTCGGTTTGCGCTCTGGCCGCGATGCAGTCCACGGGAGCGGCGTATATGTCGACTGCCGGTGGCATGCTGACCCGCGACCTGCTGAAGCACTTCCTCATGCCGCAAGCCAGCCACGCACAGCAGAAGTTCTTTGGCCGGCTTGGCGTGTTGATCATCGTGCTCGCCGCGCTTGTCGTCGCCACAACGTCCTCAGACGCACTGGTGCTGCTCGGCGGCCTGGCGGTCGCTTTCGGGTTCCAGATGTGGCCCTCGCTGATGGCTGTTTGCTACTTTCCGTGGTTTACCCGGCCAGCCCTGAACCTTGGGTTGATTGCCGGCATTATTGCGGTAATCTGCACCGAGACGGTCGGACAGAGTCTGGGAATCACCGCCTGGGGGCGCTGGCCGCTGACGATGCATTCAGCGGGCTGGGGCATTTTCTTCAACCTGGGGGTCGTGGTCCTGGTGTCCGCGGTAACGCAAAACTCCGCGGATATGGAACACAAGATGAAGTTCCACAGCTTCCTGCGTGAGCACGCCGCGCTGCCGGATTCCAAGAAAGGGCTTATTCCGGTCGCGTGGATCATCACCCTGGTCTGGTTCTTCTTCGGCATCGGCCCAGGTGCCGTCATTGGAAATACCATTTTTGGTGATCCCAATGACTATGCCACGTGGACTTTTGGCATGCCGTCCATTTGGGCCTGGCAGGTATTGTGGTGGGCACTGGGTGTGTTCATGATGTGGTTCCTGGCCTATAAGATGGAAATGTCTACGGTGCCTACGACAGAAGTTCAGGCGCTTTACGAAGACATCGGTGATCATCAAGATGCCCGCGAAACCGTCTAGGATCGAAGGCTCGATGTGATTTGAAGGGGAGGGGAAACCCTCCCCTTTTTTTATCTCGTTTGATTAAAATGGCCTTATGACCGCTCTCATCCTGTGGATCCTGCTGCTGGCGATCCTGCTGTTCTGGCCGGTGAGCAATCTGATCTGGACATTCAGCGTAAGGCGTAAGCGGAAAAAACTGGGTCAGGAGTTGAGCGAAGAGGAAATCCTGGCGCAGAAAAAGCGCGCCCGCTTCATATCGGCGGTCATCTGCTTCCTGTTTTCCGTGCTGTTCAATCTGTCACGACTGGGCATCCCTGAGCATGGATGAAAAACTCTACAGTTTCCTGAAATACACGGCCATAGTCATGGTCGTGGCATGGATCGGCTGGTCGTTCTATGACAGTTTTATCAGGGAAACGTCACCTGGCCAGAACGCGTACATCACCGGGGAAAAACTGTTCGATGATGGGGACTACGAAAGGGCGCTGGACGAGTATGAAACCGCGCTCGAACAGGATCCCGAGGCGCCGTACCTCGCCCGAGCCAAGGCGCGGGCGCTCATGCAGCTTGGCCGCAGCGAGGAGGCTTTGCAGTGGTTCGACCGGGCGGTGGAATTACAGCCGTTTTTCGGCGGCACTTTCGCGAACCGAGGCATCCTGTACGATAGGATGGGGCGGTATGAACTGGCCATGCAGGACTATGAGAAAGCGCTCGAGCTGGACGAGGAGATCGGAGAAGGGCCGCACTGGCTTACCCGTTTTCTGCGTAAGCAGCCGGAAAAACCTCCCACTGTGAAGGAACGCCTGGAGTACTTGAAGTTTGAGATGGCAAAGCCCGTCGAGGAGCGTTTGCTGAGGTTGCCTGAAATCGACGAGGAGCAACGAACCTATCAACAATAGCGGGCGATGGACGAAACACTCAAGAACATCATCTTTCTAGCGATCACGGGATTCGTGGCATATCACGGCCTCACCTATCGGGATGAAGAGGGCGAGAGCGATTTCGTCCGCCTGCTTTTCGGCTGTATTGCCTTACTGTTTTTTTTGCGTGTATTCATCGTGGATGTTCTGGGTATCGAAATCTTCTGATTGTCAATCGAAGCTCTCTTCCCGGACGTCCTCAAATATATGCGTAGGAGCGGCGCCCTCGCCGCGAAGAATCAACGCAGGGCGAAGCGACAAACACCCGCCTTCGGCGCGGCGTTGCATCCGCTGCCATTAGCTCGCTAGTGCTTCGCGAATGCGCCTTGAATTCGGATGCTTGTCGCTTCGCTGAATGGCACAGAATTTACGACGGTATACACTAGTAGCAGGGGGGGAAATAGCAGCCTTCGAACATGGCAAGAACGTCTTCAGGAAGCGCATAGATCGATACTAAAGCCAGCACGAAAACCAGCAGCAACACTGCGGTATAGATCTTGGCAAACAGAACCATCCGGCTGCTGGGTAGCGGTTTCCAGATGCCGAACGAATTGGGATCCAGCGAGCCCTCAGACTGCAGCTTCAGTATTTTCCGTGAAAAATGCCGTACCCAGGTCGGAACGTATTGTGCAAACATGTAAGCCGCGAATTGGCGCTCCATGAATTCCAGTTTTGCGGATTTTCCATACCAGTCTTCGAATGCGAGTTGAAAAAGCCGGAATTCCGTGATCTCGAGCGCAGCGGATGCGTCGAGTACCGCGACGATGTCGGATTCCAGGTGCCGGTTGAAGAACTCGGTGGCCTTGCGCATTCTGTGCCGAAAATTTGCCGGGACGGGGTACTATTGAGACCGCTATAACCGGCCTGGGTTCATCGAATCCGGGCCCTTTGCGTTGAACGACGCAGCATTTACAATTACGAGCCGGCGGTGAAACCGTAGGTTGATTCATTATAAAAGCCCTGCGAAGGAAGTGAAGCAATTCAGTACTGGTGTCATTCAAGAACTGCTGATTGCGGCATCGCTCCACTCCTCGCAATGACACAAATAATCAGACGCTCCTATGATAAACAAGCAGGTGTCCCCGTGTAACCTGCCCGAGGTTGAATGCCAAAAAACTAAGGAGCAAAAGAATGTCTGAAGAGAAAACTTATCCGGTCCCGGCTGAAGTCGCCAAGGCAGCGTACATTGACGATGCGAAATACCAAGAAATGTACAAGCGCTCAATCGATGATCCGGAAGGGTTCTGGGCGGAGCAGGCCGACGAATTTCTGCACTGGTTCAAGAAGTGGGACAAGGTCATGGACTATGACTACCACAAGGCGGAGATAAAGTGGTTCGAGGGCGGGAAACTGAACGTTTCCTACAACTGCCTCGACAGGCATCTCGACACACGCAGAGACCAAATTGCCATAATCTGGGAGGGAGACGATCCTACGGTAGATCGATCAATCACCTACCGTGAACTGCACGAAGAAGTTTGCAAGTTCGCCAACGGCCTGAAAAGCTTGGGCGTCAAGAAAGGTGACCGGGTATGTATCTACATGCCCATGATACCGGAAGCCGCGGTTGCCATGCTGAGCTGCGCCAGGATCGGCGCAATCCACTCTATCGTCTTCGGGGGCTTCTCCCCCGAGGCGTTGAAGGACCGGATCAACGATTCGAAGTGCAAGGCGTTGATCACCGCCGACGAAGGCGTCCGGGGTGCGAAAAAGATTCCTCTGAAAACCAACTCCGACAAGGCATGCGAGAATACACCGAGCATAGAGCACATGGTGGTGGTGCGCTTGACGGGCGGGGAAGTGAACTGGCATGACGGACGGGACGTCTGGTATCACGAACTGGTAGACGGCGCGTCCCCCGACTGCACCCCTGAAGAGATGGACGCGGAAGATCCGTTGTTCATTCTGTACACCTCGGGTTCCACGGGACAGCCCAAGGGCGTGCTTCACACGACAGGTGGTTACAACTTGTACACCGCAATCACGCACAAATATGTCTTCGACTATCATGACGGTGACATCTACTGGTGCACGGCGGACGTGGGTTGGGTCACGGGTCACTCCTATATCGTCTACGGGCCGCTCACCAACGGTGCTACGACGCTGATGTTCGAAGGGGTGCCCAATTATCCGGACGCCAGTCGTTTCTGGCAGGTCGTCGACAAACACCAGGTGAATATCTTCTATACCGCCCCCACCGCCCTTCGGGCGCTCATGGGGTCCGGTAACGAATACGTCACCAAAACCAGCCGAAAAAGCCTGCGTGTACTCGGTACCGTGGGAGAGCCGATCAATCCGGAGGCTTGGGAGTGGTACTACCACGTGGTTGGCGAGGATCGATGCCCGATCGTGGACACATGGTGGCAGACCGAAACCGGCGGTATCCTGATTACCCCGCTGCCCGGAGCGACCGCCCTCAAACCCGGCTCCGCAACGCGGCCCTTTTTCGGCGTTGAACCGGCCCTGCTGGACGAACAGGGCCAGGTGCTGGAAGGCGAGGCTTCGGGCAACCTGGTCATCACGCGTCCATGGCCCGGTCAGATGAGAACGGTGTATGGAGATCAACAGCGATTCTTCGATACCTATTTCGCGATGTATCCGGGATACTATTTCACCGGCGACGGATGCCGTAGAGACGCGGACGGATACTACTGGATCACGGGTCGTGTGGACGATGTGATAAACGTGTCGGGCCACCGCATGGGCACCGCCGAGGTGGAGAGTGCGCTGGTATTGCACGATGCGGTGGCCGAGGCGGCGGTGGTGGGTTACCCGCACGACATCAAGGGGCAGGGTATCTATGCCTACGTCACGCTGATGGCGGGCACGGAGCCGTCTGAAGAGCTCCGCAAGGAACTCGTAAAGCATGTTCGTACGGAGATCGGACCCATCGCAACCCCGGACCTCATCCAGTGGGCGCCCGGTCTGCCCAAGACCCGTTCGGGAAAGATCATGCGCCGCATTCTGCGAAAGATCGCCGAAAATGAATTCAGCAACCTCGGCGACACGAGCACGCTGGCGGATCCTTCGGTGGTTGACGACCTGGTGAAAAACCGGGCCAATAAGTAACCACGGCAATCAGATACGGGAAAAATGGCCCGGGCGTTGTCCGGGCTATTTTTTTTCGGCCGTCCGTTTAGCCCGCATATTGCACCAGTATCCCGAGCGATGACGCAGGACAGGTTTGGCTGAGCGCCGGTCTGCAGCGAGGAGCGTAGCCGGTGCTACGGTCCGAGTGAAGACCAAGCCCAGGCGAAGCTGAACAAGTCAGCGCCGGGATAGGCCGACCCCGATGACAAACTGGCCTTTTGATCAATCTATCCAAATCGGTGTATTGGTGAAATAGATCCAGGGGATAGTAAATAATCACGGCCGGTCTGGTGCAATATGCGGGTTAGGTGCGGCGTGAATCCGTATGACCCTTGCGAGACACGCCGTAAATACATCCCTGTAGGCTCGGCGCCAGCATCCCTGCTGGCGACGGTCTCGCAAGGATCATACAAATTCACTTTCACGTTGTATGAGCTCGGCAAGGATTGGGATTGACTACAGCCGGGTATGTCCATGGAGCGCAGGTCAATCGCGGCGGGGCGCCGCTCCTACAATGCCTTAACCGCCGCCCGGCGATATCGTAGGAGGCGCGCCTCGCGCCGATTTTAGATTCATCCTGGATCTCGTTCCCGACGTTGTTTTTTCCGCTGCCTCGCCATCCATATGGCAAGGCCGTCAGCATTCAAGTCGGCGTCCATCTTGAGGCCGGCGCGAATCTGATCGTCCTGAAGGGGCACGCCGTGGGACTTAGCCTCTTCCAGCATATAGTCCGCGATGCGTCTCCTGAGTTCAGCGGGATCGGAAGGGTTGTCTAGGCCTTTCGCGATCGATACGTAACCGTCTATTTGACGATGCAGTGAGTCGGCTATCTGCCGGCTGGCTTCAATTCTTCCAAAATGCGTGACGAATATGTGCCGCGGGTCCGTTGCCATGAGGCGATCTATGGATGCATGCAGTTTCTCCGGTTCGAACTGGACGGGGCTCGATGTGGGGAATACAAAGGGGCCGTTCGGCCCGTCGAACATTCTGAGAGAAACGCCCATGGTATCCCCGGAGAATATTACGTGGTGAGCGGTATCGATGACGCAGAAGTGGTGGCGTGCGTGTCCAGGGGTGTCAAGAAACCTTAGTTCTCTGCCGTGAAAGTCGAGTTCGAAGTTGTCGTCGGCAACCAGTATGCGCTGCGCGTCTACGGGTATCACCTCACCGTAGAGCTCATCAGCGACCTTCTCTCCGTAAACGCCCAGGGTCCCCTGCCATAGCTTGCCGGGGTCCACCATGTGACTTGCCCCATTTGGATGGACGATGAGGGTGGCGTTGGGAAATGCCCGCATCATGGCGCCGGCGCCGCCGGCATGATCGAGGTGGACGTGGGTTGGAATAACGTAGTCGACATCGGCATTCACGATACCTTTGGCTGCGAGTACATCCTGTACGAATGGCAACGATCTCGTCGTACCGGTATCGATGAATGCCGCGTGTCCGTTTTCGACGACGAGCTGCAGCGACGCGATGCCGGGTTTTATGTATTGGGCATCGATGGTGGTAATGCCGTGCACGCTGTCGTGATAGGGTTCCATCAGGATATTCCGTCGATAATCATTCATTAGGCTGCGTCACCGCAGACCACCCCAGCCGCGCCACTGGCCCGGCCATCCGGCCCACCTCCACGGCGTGTGCACTGGAGGCGTTGCCATCGAGGTGCCGCTTCATGACCCCCTGAACGATGGCCGCGAAGCGAAAGGCGTGAAACGCGATCCAGAATGGCCAGTCGCCAGGTACTTCAGTACCTGACAGTGTGCGGTAGAGATCGATCAATTCCCGTTCTTCGGGTATACCCAAAGCGCTGCGGTCCAGCCCGGCCAGCCCCTTGTGATGCGTATCCCGGGGCAGGCGCAGCATCGTGGACCAGTAGGAAAAGTCGACGAAGGGGTGCCCGAGCGTCGATAGCTCCCAATCGAGAACTCCGATGATTTCCATACGGGCAGGGTGAATGAGGAGGTTGTCGAGACGGAAGTCTCCATGTACCAGCGCCACCTGACCTTCATTCGTCGGCAGATTTTCGGGTAGCCACTCAATAAGGTGCTCCATCTCCGGTATGACTCCCGTTTCCGTAGCGCGATACTGCCGTGTCCAACGGCTGACTTGGCGGGAAACATAGTTCCCCGGCTTGCCGTAGTCGGAGAGCCCGAGGGCGCACGGATCCAGACTGGCGAGGCCGGCCAGGATCCGGACCTGTTGCTCATACAGATCCCGTCTTTGCCCCGGCTGAAGTTCGGGCAGCGCAGGATCCAGAAAAGTGCGTCCATCCAGATACTCCATGATAAAAAACATCGAGCCTGTAACGTCGTCATCTTCACACAGGGCATGCATCCTGGGTACCGGGATGTCCGTATCCGCCAGCGCACGCATAACGCGATATTCCCTGTCGACCGCGTGCGCGGACCGCAACAACGCCCCGGGAGGCTTACGGCGGAGTACGTAGCGCCCCGATCTTGCGCGCAGCAGATAGGTCGGATTGGATTGCCCTACGGCGAATTTTTCCAGCGATACGGGTCCCTTGAATCCATCGA